>JACFOI010000039.1 GCA_019454415.1 Patescibacteria group bacterium
CTTAAGGCACACCGCCAGCGTTCATCCTGAGCCAGGATCAAACTCTCAAAAAAAGTTTGAAATTGCTCATTAGTACTTGATTTTACTCAAGTGATTTACTTATTCAAAAAAATTGTACGGATTGTACTTATTTGCTTTGCTTAGAAAAAAACATAGCGATAAGACGATCCGTTACTCGGATTTCATACCGCCATGCCTATTTCAGATGATGATCTGTACTTGTTAAAGACACAACAAAAAAGAAACCTCGGTCGCCTCTCGGCTGGTCGTTGTTTCTTTTCGCTATTGTGTTGTAAGCTAGGCTTACGATTTCGGAAGAACAGTTTCCCTAGACAGGGACTTGTTTTCGTGAGACTTGTATAATAGCAAATTTTTCGCCTGTGTCAAATGGTTCCGGGCAGGAAAAATAAAGGGACATATGGTGGACAGCGAGCGGACATCACCTCAAGATATTCAAGAAGATACCCGCCACGACGGCCAGATCGAGTTGGGTAGTCACACTGACCGGTTGAGTGAGCTGACCGGCCAACCAGTGCCTGAGCGAATTCCGGTTAGTTTTTTTGAACTCCAGGATGGCCAGGTAACTCGGGAACAGATCAGAGTGTTGGGTTTCTTTGTTCAAGAGTACCTGAATGTCATCTCAGCGCCGTTATCCAAGGAGCCGCTCTTCCAACGGGCGGTTGAAAAGATTCTGTCTTCCGAAGCTGCCAGTTTTTACACCCGTTTCGTGGAGATGACCAAAACCCTCCAGCAGCTTCTGGATAGAGCTGACCACTTCACTGGAGAGGCGGAAGAACTGATGGAAGTGCTCGATCGAGTGGCTGCCCAGATTCAGGAGGGCGAGGTCCCGCTGGTGTCTCCGGAAGAACGAACTCAACTACTCACCCAATGTATGCGGCAACAGGCTGAGCTCCAGGCGGAAGCAGATGACCTGGAGACAAAGAAAAGCACCCCCGAGGGCTTGACAGAGGAAGACAAACAACGCCGCCAGATGCTCGGTGCCAGGCTGAATGAGCTGACTCCGCTGATTAATTACTACAAAGTTTTCACTCGGGAGGAGCTGCAAGAAGAAGTTGATAACTTGATAGAAGACCAGAAAGACCTGGCCCAAAAAGTGGCGGATGGCTATGGTCCCAAGTATGCGGAGAGATTGGCGGACACGCGCCGAGACTTAGAGATTACCAGGCAGCGCCTGGAGAACTACGAAGCCTATGTTCAGGAGCAGCAGACAGCTCCCATTCCCTCAGCGGAGACAACGGACTTCTTGAGCTTCCATACGACGTTGCGCAAAGAGATTACTAGATTCAAGGGCTCGACCCAACCTGGAGCTCGACCAGGTACACGGGCAAGAGTTGTAGACCTGCTCAGCCTGCCGCAAGCGCAGAAAGCCCTGGCTGAGGCATAAGGCCTAAAAGTTTTCAGCGGCTGTGGCCGTTTTTCGCTCGGCAAAGATTAACAGTCGTTTCTGGGTGGTCCCGGGCGGCCAGCAAGTCTGCAGGACAATGGTAGGTAAGGCATACTGTTTTTGCAAAAAGCTGGTATCTTCCGGATTGGTCACCACTTTATCCACCACGACATACTCGTACTTGGTGTCCTCGTACCAGAGGTTTACGTCGTCCCCCTTTTCCAGTTTACCCAATAAATAGAAGATTGCGTTGTACTGGTTGCGTAGCTCCGGGCTCGAGGAGTGAGCAAAGTAGTAGCCGAGGCCGTGATAAGGAGGTAGATCTGTCCCGGCTGCGTGTGCAATACCCTTTTGCAGGGCCACTTTGTACTCCGCGGGGTTGTCAGGGTCAACGTTGAAGACCACTGGCTCATTGAGGAAGAGTTTGGGAATCTCCATTCCGAAGTCACGGTACTTAATCCCGATCTTGTCGAACGACAAACTGGGCAAGATAATCTGCCGAATATCAGTGGTGTGGAAGGTGTTCTCGAGTAACCGGAAGTACTGATAACGGGCTTCCACTACCAGAATCGGAGCATACGTCATAAACATCGTGAAAAGAAAAACGACAAAGCAAGCAGCGATGGTCGAGGTGATCACCCAGGGATGGGTCAGGAAACGCTTCAGAGCA
>JACFOI010000001.1:0-6086 GCA_019454415.1 Patescibacteria group bacterium
GCAAGGAGGCCTGCCCCCACCCACCCTAAGTTTACCCAGCCAAGCGTAGGAAACTGCTGTACTGCCCGTTTGACGAGCTGCCGCCAGGATTTTTCGGCCACGTGTGCGGTCACGTACAGGGCCAATACTCCATCATGCAAGTAAAATGCTGGCAGCCCAGGTAGCTCTACCCGTTCCAGCTGCCCCAACGCCAGAAGTCCATAGAAGGCCACGACTCCCCAGATCCAAAGTCGATCGAGGAAAACGGAATGGGTAGCTGCCGATCTAGACGTGGACATACTACCACCGTTGTCGGGCGACAGGAGTAGGCGCCTTATAGAGAGTTTGGTAGACACCAAAGAGCGAGATTGGCAGCGCCATTGCCCGGGAAAGTAAGACACCAATCACGGCCCCGATCAGTCCGTACCTTGTTCCTAGAATGAACACCAACATGGCCATCGAAACCACTGTCATCAGTAAATTAGCATTCATCCAGAAGTAGGCGCGTCTAGAGACCAGCAGCGATGAAGAGATTGCCGCGACGCTTTGAATAATTCCGGCAATCAGCAGTGGCCTGATCAATGGGACTGCTTCCAGCCACTTGTCACCCAACAAAATTGAGACGGTTAGTTCCGGGAAAAGGAAAAACGGAATGGCAATCACAGTAAAAATGCCAATCGAAGTACTGACTGTGCGAAGATACGCTCGGCGCAGCCTAGGCTGATCGTTACTCATCCGGGCATAGACTGGAAACGTGCCGTGTTGGACAGACTTAGCAAGCTGGAGGTTCAGTTTATGCGTGAAGCCGTAGCTATTTTGGTAGATACCAAGTCCACTGGTGCCAACGACTTTCCCGACAATAAGACTATCGACGTTTTCACTGGCATATCCCAGGATGGACAGAATATTAAGCCCCTTCATGTTAGTAAAAATTTCGCGGGCTCTTGAAGAAATGTAGTTGAGCCGAGGGCGAACGTTAAACATTAGCCAAGTTAAGACCACCTCAAAGGACGCACTGACGATCAGGCCCAGCACCATCGCAAAGACTGAGCGGAGCAGCAAGGCAATCACAATCGTGCTACTGGCCTCCACCACCAAGACTAGAAAGCGATAAACCGTATCCCGAAAGAAACGAAAGTCCTTTTGCAAGGTTACAATTGCCGGATTAATGAAGCCTTTGATGATCGGGATTAGAGCTGCAAGACCAACGAGTGTGAGCAGTTGCTCTGATTGATAAACACTTCGGAGCACGAAGCCCATCAGGATCATCAAGATGCTGATCAAGAGTCCTCTGATCAGCGAGATCACCCAGGCTGTGTCAAGAAAGTACGAAATACTTTTTTCGGACTGAATAATAGTGGGATTGATTCCGGTCTCAGACGTAGCCTCCAAGATTCCCAACGTAATGACGACTAGGGCAAAGAGTCCAAAGTCATTGGGTGTCAGAATCCGAGCAAGCACCACGATCTTGACTGCAGCCAGGACTGTCGTTGCTACTTGAAGAGCCCCGTTCCACCCCGCTCCCCTGATCGCATGCTTGGTGTATCCCATAAACTGCCAGTTCTTTGTACGTCTTCTGATTGAATCTTTTTCGATTCCGCAGCATAATTCTCGGATATGGAGAAACTTTTGCAAGTACTAGGTGGCTTCTTCCTCGATATTATTGAAACAGTTGTCATCGCCCTGTCAATCTTTCTGATCATATACCTCTTTGTGGCATCACCCCATCAGGTAAATGGTCAGTCGATGGTTCCCAACTTTCAAAGTGGTGAGTTTGTATTGTCAGATAAAGTCTCGTATAAGTTCGGCAATCCGAAGCGCGGCGATATCGTGGTCTTCCATGCACCTGAAGCAGCAAACTGTCCCAAAGGTACGGGCTGTGACTTTATTAAACGAGTTTTAGGTTTGCCTGGAGAGACAATCGAAGTTCATGATGATTCCATCTGGGTGAATGGCCAAAAGCTTGATGAGCCATACATTCCCACGGAGTTTGAGACGCTGCCCGGACCTGCAACTAAAGGAACAGCGGTCTACCTGGGACCTGATGAGTACTTTGTGGTCGGCGACAACCGTCCCTACTCAAGTGACTCTCGTTCCTGGGGTGCTATTACTAAAAACGATATTGTCGGTAAAGCAATCTTCCGCTACTGGCCACTGAATGTCGCTGGTGTTATCAAACACTCGACGTATCCATTCTAAGTTGTATGCTCGCCACTCTGCACAAATGGCTGCCGAAGATAGCCCTTCTCGTTCTATTTGTGGGCGCTCTCTATCTGAGACTGCATAACTTGGTAGAAACTTCTTTTTTTGATGTGGATACGTCTCGAGATCTGATCGCAGTGGACCATATCGTTCGCTACCAGGAGCATCACTTGGCAGTTCCCGATGCCGCGGGAAGCGAAAATAAACTCAAGAACTCCCCTGTGTACTACTATGTGCTCATCCCATTTTACCTTCTGGGCAAGTCGCCTGAGGGGATGCTGTATGTGTTGAATATCGCAGCGAGCCTAAATGTATTTGTCTTTTATTTGATCGGGAAAAGGCTGAAAAATCACTGGGCTGGCCTCCTGTGTGCAGCTCTCTTTGGTTGGAACATCTTGTATGTAGAGATGACCAGTAATATTTTGCAGCCGTTCTTTTTATCTGTCTTTCTGCCCTGGG
The DNA here is from genome assembly GCA_019454415.1 of Patescibacteria group bacterium. Taxonomy (GTDB): domain Bacteria; phylum Patescibacteriota; class Microgenomatia; order UBA1400; family PJMF01; genus UBA924. The sequence continues at coordinate 2,641 of JACFOI010000001.1, forward strand.
GATTCTTAGTGATGCTAGTGAGCTGGCAAAAGAAATCTGTTAGCAGTTTTGTCGGATCGCTTCTGATTTTCGGATTGGCGATACATATCCATAGCTCGGTGTTAACGCTGGCGGTGCCGTTCGCAGTCTACTTTGTGGCGATGAATGCTTACTTTTGGAAGAGGAATCGATATGTGGTGTTCTTTTCAACAGCGCTTGTGGCAGCGCTAGCTGGGTTTTGGATCGTGGCATCGGGCCAGTTGAGTATCTCCACCAATATTTTTAGTTATCTCTTTAACGTACTTGTCCGTCACCACATCAGTCCAGTCAGTAGCCCAAAAAGTGTGGAGTTCTTTCCGGAAGTAAGCCCAGATTTCTCTCTGACAGTTCTCTATGTAGCCGTGGTGTGGGGTCTCTGTCTATTGAGTTATTTTTTGCGACGGACGACTTACTCGTTGCCAGAACGCCAAAAACAGACACCAGTTCATATTTTTTTTGGCTTACTCTCTTGTCTTCAACGATAGCGTTGTTTTATCTTCCTCTTCGCTACTACTACTTGGTTATCATCCTTTTTATTTGGGCAATCTACTTTGGCTACATAGTCGCGACGACAGTGTCATGGGCGACTTGCTTAATAGTCCTGCTGACAATCTCTAGCTTCTCTTTGTTCAGCGATCCCGCGCGGACAGAGATTCTGCGAAACTGGCATGATACAGATATCAAACAACAGAGAACTGTCGCTGAGTTGATTTACTCAGATGCCTTTCAGCATGGGGTCTCATCCGGACAAGGGATCAGATTTTTATCTTGGGTTACCTATGGGGAGGGTGCGTTCTTTAGTCCAGGGCATGCCTATTGGTACTTTTTAGAACAGCTCAGTGGTCAACGGCTTGTTCAACTGCTCAAAGAGAATGCTTATCCAATCGCCCTCTATAAACAGCGGGTTTTATATTTAATCTGTGAATCACCGGGAGTGTATCAAAATGACCTCGAACGCTGTTTTGCAGATACCCAGCGGGCACTGGACCTATCATTCTCCAGGCTATCCTGTGTCCCCTGGCAGTTCAACGAGCTTGAGGTAACCTGGAAACCACAGTATGGACAAGATCTGTGGAAGTATCGAATCTTCCAAGTGCAGGAATAGTTACTTCTTGGTCAACGCCATCACCTTTTCGATCTCACCTTGGGTTTCCTCAGGGGTTCCGTGGAAAGTGATGGTGAGCTTGGTCTGACGATTGGAGACCACCAGTTTGACTTTGGTATCTTCTTTAAAGACACTCTTCAGTTTATCTTGCCAGTCGTCAATCTGAGTATTATGAAGAGCTACCCTGCCTACTTCGTCAACTTCTGCCTGGGGTGCTTGTTCACTCGCCTGCTTAAAGCGACGGACCAACTCTTCAGCGCGACGGACCGAGGCACCCTCTTTCAAGATCTGCTTGTAGCACTCGATCATGACCCGCTCGTTCTCGATGCTGGCAAGAGCACGGGCGTGGCCTTCCGTAATGAGACCCCCGACTAGGCCATCTTTAATGGCATCCGGCAGGTTGAGTAAACGGAGAGAGTTACTGATGTAGGCAATCGACTTACCAATCTTGTCAGCGATCTGCTGATGGCTAAACTTGAAGTCACGCAGCAGCTGTTGGAAAGCCTGTGCTCGTTCGATCGGAGACAGGTCAACGCGCTGAACGTTCTCGATCACGGCCATCTCTAGCATTCCACGTGGGGTGGTGACTTTCACAATTACCGGGACTTCTTTGAGACCGGCCAGCTTGGCGGCGCGCCAGCGCCGCTCACCAGCGATAATCTGGTAGCCAGCCGGAGTATGTGCCACCACAATCGGTTCTAAGATGCCATAGGTTTTGACGGAAGTAACGAGCTCTTCAAGCTCTTCTTTGCTCATCTTGCCACGGGGCTGGAGCGGATTGGGCTGAAGCTGGTTCAGCGGTAAGGAAGTCGGATGTTGGATTGGCATAACAAATGTATACCACACTAGATCACAAAGGAAAACAACGAATAGTGAAAACTGCGTGAAAATTAGGCGGAGACGACGTTGACCACAGTTTTACCCAAGCGTTTACCGAACTGCACCACGCCATCCATCATCGCAAAGATAGTATGGTCACGACCGACACCAACGCCTTTACCTGGTTTGTAGCGCAGGCCGCGTTGGCGCAGAATGATATTGCCAGTAACGACTTTTTGGCCACCGAACTTCTTCAAGCCTAAGCGCTTGCCAGGGCGTTGATGATGTTGACGGACGGCTCCACCTGCTTTGACGTGTGACATAGATGTTTAGCGATTTTTTTGCGCGCTTAGCGAGCGTTCGCTTCTCCTACCGATTTCTTAAACTGAAATGTCCAAACTTGGCGCTGAATCACTGCTTGCGGGCGATGATACAGACTTGGATCAGATGTTGGAGTATAGCCAAGAGTGGCCAGTTTGTCAATGATGCTCTCGAGGGAAAAGATGGCTTGGCCGTCCTGAGCGTACGGGAAAATGATTACAATAATGGAGTTATCCTGAAGAAGAGTCCGCCACTGACGGAACGCACCCAGGTAGAGTTTCTCCATGCCGCGGAAGATATTGGGCAGCTGATGAGAAGCTGGCTTGGGTTTGCCAAGGAACGGCTCGGTCACGATCAGGTTGGGTTTTTCATCTAGCTGAGAAGCCTCTACGTGAGTGGCGTCAGCCTGGAAAACCGTGTATTCGCCTGCCAGATCATATGTTTCCTGGAGCCATTGGAGGTTGGCAGTAGTGCCGGCGACGGCGATCTGATCCAGGTCAGAACCAACGACTTGATGCCCCAACATCATTCCTTCCATTAACACCGTCCCGGAGCCGCAAAACGGATCATAGAGAACTGGAGTAGCGTCACTCGCTCGGGCGAGCTCTCCGACTCCAGTGTTAACCATCATCCGGGCGACTTTGGGAGGAAGCATTCCTTTTTTGCGATCGGCATAGGGTTTTTGACGGTCGCGGACGGTCCACTCATCGATGTCTTGGACAGCAAGTGTCTTGGCAAAAAGTGTTTGTTGATCATCCAGACGGATGACCAGCAGTTCCTCAACTTCCTGGTGCAGGAGCACAGAAGCTGACAGCCCATCTCGAGGGGACTCAATAAATCGTGAGCTGACACCCTGCGCTTTGAGGGTTTGCTTGATGTCAGAAGGCTGGAGCTTAGGCAGATGATCGCGATAGAGCTCACCAACGGCAAACGTCGGCCGCTCGAACTGAGCGAAGTAGGCAACGACGTACTTGGCGAGATCCTCTTCAGTCAAGTCACCAAACTCCCCGACCACTTTCAGCAGCTTCAAGCTGCCGCCCAGCTGGTTAAACTGCTCCACCAGACGAGTTTCATCATCGCTGTCTCGCTCGACCTGATAGACCTGAGCGGTGAGCAGCTTCCCTTCCAGCTGGCACGACACAAGCTCTCTCACCGAGAGTTCTGGTGTCCGACCTAACAGGAA
>JACFOI010000001.1:6186-60046 GCA_019454415.1 Patescibacteria group bacterium
GCTGGCACGACACAAGCTCTCTCACCGAGAGTTCTGGTGTCCGACCTAACAGGAAGAGATATTTATCCATTTGAGCTACCCAATCGAAACGACTTCGACGGTCGTCTCTGGTTGCCGATGACCGTAGACACGGCGATACCGAGACTTGGCCTTGTACTTGGCAACCCGAACTTTATCAGCCCTTTGGTGAGACTTCACTTTGAGGGTCACAGTGGCGCCTTTGACCAGAGGTGCACCGATGGAGACAGTGTCCCCATCAACGGTCAATAAAACATCTGAAACTTCGATGTTTTTGCCCTCTTCGGCGTCTAGATGATTGACAGTAAGTTCTTGGCCAGGCTCAACACGATACTGCTTGCCGGCGATCTGAATAACGGCGTACTTCATACAACTCCTCTTTCTTGAGACGTTAAATTATATCATGGGGACTGGCTTTTCTCCATTGAGCGGGTTGGGCTTTTTTGCTAGACTGTCAAAAAGACTAGCTGGTTGAAAGTCATTGTTTGACTAAAAATCTAAAAAAGCTTGACAGATCATGCTAAAAAATGATGTCATGAAGTTGCTTGACAACGAGCCTCGTCGCGCGCGCTCGTCGCATTTTGTACCCTAAAAGGATCCTCACTCTCCCGGCGTGGAGCCACTCTCATTGAATTGATCATCTCGACAGGTGTGGTTGCCTTGGTCATGACCACGGTAGTGGCTGCCATGTCTGTTTCGCTCCACTCGGCAGTTATTTCACAGTCCAAAGGCCTGGCCACTAAGTACACCCAGGAAGGCATCGAGTACTTCCGGACCCAGCGGAACCTAATGGGCTGGGAGAGCTTCCTGCAACAGCTTCAGGAGTCCTCGGTGTTCTGTCTGGCAGAGCTCTCCTACACCGAGACTGGAGGGCTGGAGAACCTGCCAGAAAGAGCATGTACGTCCACCGAGTTTGTGGATGAGAAAGATCGTTTCCAACGAAACGCTTACGTCACTTATTCTGAAGTTGAAGGGCAGCAGATTATCACGGTCAACATCGAAGTTACTTGGGAGGACTCTGGGCGTCCCCTCAAGTCCAATGCAGCTATTGAGTTACGGAATAACTTCCTGGCACAGTATGACCCGCCGGAGTTTGTGCCTTCACCACTACCCCCCTCTCCTATTCCGACACCGGTACCTACACCCATACCAACACCTTCTCCGTCGCCTTCGCCACTGCCTTCCCCAAGTCCATCCCCTATCCCGCCGCCTCTTCCATCTGGAGCCGTAGTGGCGTTTTCCGGAGGCAGCTGTCCCTCGGGTTGGGTTGAACTTACTTCTCTGCGCGGTCGGATGCTGATTGGGACCAATCCAACAGCCAGTGGTGGCATCAGTGCTAGGTCACTCGGGCAGACCGGAGGTGCAGAAACCCACACATTGACGATCGCTGAGCTACCCTCCCACTCTCATGGGGGCGGTGCGACCTCAGATCCGGTAGGAGTAGCTGGAGTCACGTTCAATACAGCCGGTGCCATGACCGGCAGTGGCTGGGGACTGTTAACGGCTCCATCTGGACTTCGTTGGGCACCTGGCGGAATTGCGAATACAGGCGGAGGGGGAGCCCACAACAATATGATGCCGTTTATCAGTTTACTTTACTGCGTAAGGAGTTAGGTTATGTCTGCCTCACAGTATTATATTTCTTCCCCGGTTAATAAAAGTTTGGCGGTTTCTTTAGGGATATCGATGGCAACTTCAATCTTCCTTATATACAGACTGGCAATGGTCGGCTCTGTGCCGGAAGTACAGGCTCAGGTTGCTGAAGTCTTACCGGCGGGGACCGTGATCCCGTTTAACTTAAGTAGCTGCCCGACAGGGTGGAGCGAGTATACGGCTGCCCGAGGAAGGACGATCATTGGAACCAATCCAACGGCAGCGGGAGGAATCAGTGTCCGGACATTAGGACAAACAGGTGGCGCGGAAACCCATACCCTGACTATTGCAGAGATGCCGGCTCACTCTCACGGTGGGGGTGCGACCACAGATCCAGCGGGTACGGCTGGAGCTACATTTAACACGACTGGTGCCATGACGGGGAGTGGGTATGGTGGCCTCACCGCTCAAACGGGAACCCGTTGGGCACCTGGCGGGATTGCGAATACAGGCGGCGGCGGCGCACACAATAACATGTCTCCGTTTGTGGTTTTGCTGTACTGCCAGAAGAACTAAGTTGCCGGCAGCTCTCTACCGAATCACCAACTTCGCCTTGGGCACGAACTGCCTCATCAGGCTCTGGACACAGCCTAAGTGGAACGACAACGCTAGGATCGAGCTGCCGCCGTACGATACAAACGGCAAAGTAATGCCAGTGATCGGTACCAGGCCAATATTCATCCCGATGTTAATACCGATCTGGGCCAAAAACATGACTGCCGTCACTAAAGCAAACAAGTGCGCACCAGGCGAGTCGAGCTGATTAGCAGTGGCCAGACACAGTCCTACCAACACTGCATACAAGCCAATTAGTAGCCCTCCACCGATAAAGCCGGTTTCCTCGGCAAACGACGCAAAGACAAAGTCCGTCTGTCGTTCTGGCAGAAAGCGGAGCTGGGACTGGGTCCCCTGCCCTAGCCCACGGCCAGTCGTTCCACCCGAACCCACGGCAATCACCGACTGAATGGCGTTATAACTGGCAGCGTGCGTCTGACTTTCCTGAGATAAGAAGCTGGTGATCCGCGCTTGCTGGTAGGGTTTGAGCAGAAACATCCAGCCGACCACCACTGCGGCCACTCCGAGGGTAAATGTCCAGGCCAAGTACAGCTTGGGTACCCGGCGCAGGGTGACTGCGGGCAACAACGAAATAAAGAAAATAGCTGCTGTTCCCAAGTCAGGTTCGGCAAAGATCAAACCAGCTGGCACCACAATCAGCAGCAGTAACACCACGTACTCCCAAAGTGATAGCTTGGCTCTCTCTTCCAGGAACTTGCCGACGGCCAGCCCAGTTACGGCGACAGCTAGTTGAGATGGCTGCATGTGAAACGGACCGATCTCGATCCAGCTGCGGGTACCACGCGTGACAGTGGCAATCAGTTGGGTCAGGATGAGCCCACCGATCAAGCCGGCATAGAGGTACCAGCTAACGTTTTGCCATTGGCGAAACGAGACGCGGGACGTCACCCAGAAGATACCGGCTCCCAGGGCAAAAAAGAGTAGCTGCCGCTCCAGCAGTGCCGGTGCGACGCTCCGGAGAATCAAGATGCTGATCAGTGCCAGGAAAAACAACGTTCCTGGCAACAGCCACTGTTTGATCATGACTCCAAGCGTACTCGGAGAGTGGGTCCTTTGACAAGCTCTTTGACCTTGGTCTTTTGTTTGATCCGGTCTTCCCACTCTGCTGGCCAGCTGGGTGCTTCAACGACCACCAGCTCCCCCACTTCCACGCCGGCTTCTTTCCGCAGCTGTTGGATCGAGCGCATCAGCTCTCTAGCCTCACCTTCGACTTGTAGTTCAGGCGTCAGTGTGGTGTCGAGCTTGACAGAAAAGACGCTGACATCATTTGGTTTCCAGACTAGCTGTTTGACGTTGATCTCCTGTTTGACCACGTCTTCGACTGCAGCACTCTTGAGCTGTTCTGCTCCCCCCACAATGGCGGCGAGCAACGGCTGGCGGACCTTCAACCCCAGCTCTTTTCGCTGAGCATGTGCTTCGACCACCACTTGTCGGGCTAGGCTCATCTCTTGTTCGAGACTCTGATCGCGGAGGGCTGGGTCTACTTTGGGCCACTCAGCCAGGTGGACGGACTGTTTGTCCCCCAATAGTTCCTGGTAAGTCAGCTCGCTGAAGAACGGCGTCAATGGTGCAAACAGCTTGGCCAGCGTCACCAGCACATAGCCGAAAACTTGTCCGGCTTCCAGACCGGCGGCGTCGGTTTCTTTCAACCGCTCGCGACTTTGGCGGAGATACCAGGTAGACAGCTCATCGACAAACTCTATCAGGTTACGGCTGGCGCGAACTACGTCGTAGTTATCCATGTCGGTGGTGACCCGTTCAACGAGGGCGGTCAGCTGGGATAAGATCCAGCGATCCATGACGTGACTGACCTGTGCGGGTGGTTCTCCAATAGAGACAGCTTCCTTTTCCAGCTGCGGCGCCACAAAGGTCTGATAGAAAGCAAAGACATTCCACCAGATCACAAACACTTTCTTGCGCAGCTCGCTGACCTCTTTCTCGCTGAAGTTGAGGTTGTCCCCTTTCATCACCACCGAGCTCATCAAGTACAGGCGCAAGCTATCCACGCCGTACTTATCCACTACCAGCATCGGATCGGGGTAGTTCTTTTTGGACTTACTCATCTTGGCGCCGTCTTCGGCCAGAATAGTGCCGGTGGTCAGGGCGTTCTGAAAGGCGGGTGCATCAAACAGCCCGACCGAGATGACGTGCATACAGTAGAACCAGGCGCGGGTCTGGGCGATGTACTCGGAGATAAACTGAGCCGGATAGTTCTTGTCAAACCAGTTTTTGTTCTCGAACGGATAGTGAACAGCCGCAAACGGCATGCTGCCGCTCTCCACCCAGCAGTCAAAGACTTCAGGAATGCGTTTACCTTTAACCGTCTTGGCGTCGTCAACCCAGACTTCGAGATCATCGAGGAACTCACGGTGAATGTCCGTCAGAGCATCTACCTTTTCCGGCTCAACTGCCCACTGACGCAGCTCATCGATTGAACCGATCACCCGATACTGGCTCGACAGTTGACCTTTTTTGGGTGGAGCTTGCCAGACGGGCATCGGCGTGCCCCAGTAGCGGGAGCGGGAGATATTCCAGTCCGGTGCCGTCTCCAGGCCTTTGCCAAAGCGACCGTACTTCAGGTACTCTGGGAACCAGTTGATCGCGTGGTTATGCTTGACCAGCCGCTCTTTCAACTGCTGGACGTTGATGAACCAGGCTGGGACGGCGTTGTAGTACAGCGGCGTGCCGCAGCGGTAACAGAACGGGTAGGAGTGGGTGTACTTCTCGGCCTTGTAGATCAGGTCGCGATGGGCCAGCTCATCGATCAAGATCTGTTCAGCTTTCTTGTAAAAGATACCAGCCACCGGCTCAACAAACTCAAAGAACTTGCCTTCCTCATCCAGGGTGGGGACGCATGGCAGATTACGCTCTTGAGCCAGGGCATAGTCATCCTCACCGTAGATGGCTGCGGTGTGAACGATACCGGTGCCGTCTTCGAGACTGACAAAGTTGGCCGTCATCACGTAATGGGCCTTTTTGCCATCCAACGGCATATAGCTAAAGAGCGGCTCATACTCGATTCCGTCCAGCTCGCTCCCCTTGACTGTTTTGACGACCTCGGGATGGCTGATCTCATGCATCTTGACCAGCTCCGCCACTTTTTCTTTGGCAGCCCAGTAGCGTTCCTGGCCGACTTCAAACAACGAGTACTCGGCATCTGGTAGCACAGCCAGACCGACGTTGCCGGGCAAAGTCCATGGTGTGGTCGTCCAGGCCAGGAAGTACTCATTGGGCGTATCCTTGCGACGAAACTTGACGTAGACGGAGTTGTCATCCACGTCTTTGTAGGAGTTGTCCATGGCTATCTCAAAGTTAGACAGCGGGGTGGCACAGCGCGGACAGTAGAGGACGACCTTGCGACCTTGGTAGATATGGTCGTGCTTGTGCAGCTGGGAGAAGCCCCACCAGACTGACTCCATGTAGTTCTTGTCCATGGTCTTGTAGGAGTTTTTGAAGTCTACCCAGCGGCCGATCCGGCGAATAATCACTTCCCAGTCCTTGTCGAAGCGCAAGATTGCGGCTCGGCAGGCTGCGTTGAAGTTATCGATGCCATAGGCCTCAATCCCCTTTTTGCCGCCCTGGAGCTGCAGCTCACCCTCGATCATGTTTTCGATTGGCAAGCCGTGGCAGTCCCAGCCCCAGACGCGCTCGACTCGGTAGCCTTTCATCGTCCAATAGCGAGGAATGACGTCCTTAGTAGTGGAAGCTAACAGGTGACCGTAGTGGGGCAGCCCTGTGGCAAACGGCGGACCGTCGTAGAAGACATAGGCGTGGTCAGCTGGGCGTGACTCGACCGACTTGCGGAAGGTGTTGTCAGCATCCCAGTAGCTAAGGATCTCTTCTTCAAGCTTGGGAAAGTCAGGCGTCTTGCTGAAGTCAAGGTTGCGAGCAGTTTTTGGCATAGGGTTCTTCCTTTTTATGGTTGATTTTTCGATGTTTGGTTTTATACTAATGATGGTCTCAATACGCGAAACTGTATTCCTAAAGGAATCGGAGAACCTCTTTGTGAAGAGGTTCTTTTTTTGCTTTTTTACGGTTTTTGTAAGGTTCTGTCAGTACACTCTTCTACGGCGGAGGGAGAGTATTGTGTCTTGGTTGGACATCACGTATTGAGACTACGTCGATTCCTCTCACAAGAATGCAGTTCGATTCTGCTGCTCTCCGCCACCATGGCCAGCTCCTTTTCCCTACGAAAAAACCTCCACACGTCACCAATACTGATGAGTTGTGGAGGTTTCTCAGGTTTCCAGAAAGGTACCAACCTCTGTGTTCTTGTTTCCGGCTGTTACGGGCGTACCCGGAGAGGTCTAGTTTCTGAGACAGGGGTGGTTCTAACCCGACGTGCCCTCGGCACCTGCGACTCAGATTTCTGCTCTCGCCTTGTGGAGTGATAACCCCACTCAAACGGCTGTGCGATCTGTGGGTCTATTTTACTGCTTGCTGGCCCATTTGGACAGTCCGAAGTTCTTTGACAGCATAGTATCAATATATATCTATCTATATTTTTATATATCAAATAGATTAGCAGTTATGATGAATGACTGCTAAAATAGCTTGGAACAAAATTTACTTGATGTATAGGACTAAAAACTAGCGTTCCGGCGTTTCTTCCGTTCGTCCCATATGTAGTTGCAGACCCAGGCGGTGATAAAACTAAGGGCGATTAAGTAGAGTGCCAGACTCGAGTGAAGGACGACCCGTTCGCGAGTGAGACCAACAGTTAAGCCAGGCACGGACCTGGGTGGGCGCTCCCCATAGCTCCAGACCCCTACCGTCCCACAGGCTGGCAAGTAGAAACTCATCCGGTGAAAGTAGTATCCGGTTTCCGGCGTATGACTCTCTCTTTTGACCCCACAGTACACCGCCGCATGGCTGGCCGTAAACCAGATTACCAGGACAAGCGGAACCATGGTCAGCAGAATCTTCAGCCACTCATTCCGCAGGTAGCGGAGCAGGGGGACTGGTGAGGGGTTGAGCGATAAGTAGAAACCGTTGAAGACAGCAAAGCAGGCGGCGATGGCAGTCACGCCGTAGAAAATGGTAATCAGGACAAACAGTGGTCCAATGACCAGATCACTATCCATAGAGTATCGTGCTGAGTTTGTACTCTACTTTTTATTTCGCAAAAAGGCCGGAATGTCAAACTCGTCTTCGAACTCATTGGCTCCCCCGACTTGAGAGACCGGTAGCTGGGAAGTACTGGCAGTGTCGTCATCTGAGGCTGCTGGTTTGGCAGGACTGGTGGGGGTGCTACTGCCGAAACCCAACGGGAAACCGGTACTGGGTTGTGACGGAGTGCCAGCAATTTGAGTGGTGGTCTGTGGCTGGGTGAAGGAAGTGGGAGCACGATCAATCTTGGGGGCTGCTTCTGCTGCTGGCGCTGGTTCCGCGGCTGGGCGTTCTTTAGCCAGACGGCTGGCCGACTCACGGGAGAAGGCGCCAAAGTACGGGCGGGTGCTGGAAGCATAGCCGAGCTGTTTTTCGTCAAAGCCGGTGGCGATGACGCTGATCTTGATTGAAGAGCCCATGTTCTCGTCGATGGTGGCACCAAAGATGATGTTGGCGTCAGGAGAGGCAGCAGCGGCGATGATGGCGGAGGCATCAGAGACTTCGCTCATGGTCATATCGTTGCCACCGGTAATGTTGTAGAGAATGCCGCGGGCGCCGTCGATCGAAACCTCTAGCAGTGGTGAAGAGATCGCCATCCGGGCAGCGGTGGCCGCGCGGTTCTCGCCGCTGGCTTGGCCGATACCCATCAGAGCCGAACCGGAGTCCATCATGATCGTTTTGACGTCGGCAAAGTCGACGTTAATTAAACCCGGAATGGTGATGAGGTCGGAGATACCTTGGACACCTTGGCCCAGAACATTGTCAGCCAGGCGGAAGGCGTCGAGGAGGGTCATCTTTTTGTCCACTACATCCATCAGACGTTGGTTAGGAATGACAATCAGCGTATCAACGTTGTCTTTGAGTAGCTCAATACCCTCTTCGGCTGCCTGCATTCGGCGGATGCCCTCAAAGGCAAATGGCTTGGTGACCACGGCCACGGTCAGGGCGCCGGACTCTTTGGCGATCTCGGCAATGATCGGAGAAGCGCCGGTGCCGGTACCACCACCCATACCGGCGGTGATAAAGACCATGTCAGAATCGTAGAGTAAGTCTTTGAGCTTCTCGCGACTCTCTTCGGCCGCGGTGCGGCCGACTTCGGGGTCGGCTCCGGAGCCGAGGCCTTTAGTAAAGTTGGTCCCGATCTGAACTTTGGTGTCTGCTTGGGAAGAGAGAAGTGCCTGGGCGTCCGTGTTGACGGTGATGAACTCAACACCTTGAATTTGGTTGGAGCTGATCATGGAGTTGACGGCATTGCCCCCGCCGCCACCTACGCCAACGACTTTAATCTTGGCAAACGTAGTATTTGTCGGTTTGACCAATCCCATTACACTCCTTTACATCTTGTGGCCTGTAGTCTATCACCTCTGCTCTCTTTGGCAACACTTTGTGTCATTTGGAGAGCCAAAACAAGTAGTGGTATGCACTCAAGGTAAGAATGACTTGACCAGTTTTACCACTTGGCCACCCAGGTCCTGAAACCTGATTTTTTTGAAGTAGTCGCTCAGCGGCGTGGAAGCAACGACCGGCCGAGCGGCCGAGCGTTTTGCCGCATAAATAAGTAATCCAATACTGGTGGCATAGGAGGGTTTTTGAATGTCATCCACCAACCCGCGCAGCTCAGTCGGTTTGCCGACGCGCGCCGGTAAGTTAAGGGTACGTTTGGCGACTTCAACGATACCGACGGTCTCGGCACCACCACCAGAAAGAACTAATCCGGCTGGCACACCGGCAACCAGGTGATTTTTCTGTAGCTCAGCGAGCACTAGGCTAAACATCTCTTTCATCCGTGGCACCATGATTCCTTCCAGAATTGTGCGTTTGGACAGCGGTTCGGTCTGTTCGTAGATACCCAGCTTTTGGAGGTCCAGCTCGTCTTCCTGTTTCTGGCGTTTGCGGAACTCTTCTTTAGACTCACCTGGTCGCGGCTTCAAAGCGATCAGTGGATCATTGGCCAGTGCAATCTTGAGCTTCTCTGCTCCGTCCAAGCTCATCCGGCAACCCAGCGCGATATCTTGAGTAATGTGTCGGGCTCCAATCGGCAAGACACCAGAATATTGGAGAGCTCCTTCCACATACGCACAGACTGACGTCGAGCCGGCACCAATGTCGACGAGTACTACGCCGAGCTCCTTTTCGGTTTCCGACAACATCACTTCCGCTGCTGCTAGGCCGGAAAACACAAAGCCATCAAGTTCAAGCCCGAGGTCCTGGACGATCTTAGCCAGGTTGCGCAGCGCCGGACTTTGACCGGTGATGATGTGGGCCTCTGCTTCCAAACGGACGCCGGTCATTCCCACCGGATCTTTAATGCCGGTCTGGGAGTCAACGGCAAAGTCGCGGGGAATGACATGAATGATCTCCCGTGCCGACGGCAGCGAGATCGCCCGCGCTGCCTCCAAGACACGATCGACATCATCCGGGGTAATTTCCTGGGTGGGGGCAGCAACGGCCACGACGCCTTTGGAGTTTTGCGAAGAGATATGCGGGCCCGAGATGGAGACCGTCACAGAACGCACTTCTAGGCCGGCCATCCGCTCTGCCGCATCGACGCTGGCAGTCATTGTTTCCAAAACGTCCTCTAAATCGACGATTTGGCTTTTACGCATGCCTTTGGAAGGAACAGCCGCGACGCCAAGTACTTGTAAGCTATTAGTCTCAGGATCCTGAGAGCCAATCAAGGTGACACATTTATCAGTGCCAAGATCGATGACGCACAGTGGGCTCGGTCGCAACATACGTTATACCCTATCATTAAGTTTCGTAGATAAGAATAGCAAACTTGGGGTGCTAGAGCAAAAGCGATTCAGGGTGTGACCTCAGCGGCGGCTGAAGCAGTACTGAGATGGTTTCGCAGAATCACTTGGCTAAACCTCAAGTCGATTTCGGCGATAGGTTCTTTGACTGTACTAAATGTAAAGTGTTTGAGCAAGTAGGATAGCTTTGCCAGCTGCGCGGGTGCTTGTGCCAGTGTAAAGTAAGCGCGTTTCCCATCAGGCAGGATCAGGTATCCGTCTTTCTGGTTGAGTAAAAAGAACTGCGACTCATTCAGACTTTGCAATCGAAGTGTCTCCCAGACATTCAGGATCTGCTGATGAAGCGTCGGATCGATGCGTTCACGGACATCAGGATGAAACTCGACAGTGATGCTGGCAGTCACTGCCGGATAGGTGGTTTGTGTGTCGTCGGCCAGACCGATTACGTAGCCGGCGCTGTCTACCAGCCAAGTACGGCCATCACTCTCCACGTAGCGGTACTTTGGTTCCGCAGAAGCAAAACGATAGATAACGGTATCAGGGAACTCTTTTTGCAGCTCAAAGCTGGCTAAAAAAGGTGCCAACCGGGTGATCTCTTCCCCGTACTGCGGAAAGTCAGTGAAAAAGAGCGACTCTCCCAGGTGAGTATTGAGTTCGGCTTGGACATAGTCAGGACAGTCGCCATGATCAGTTTGACACAAAATCTTTCGGACGCTAAAGACTTTGGCTTGGTAAACAAAAAAAGCACTCAGAAAAAGCGCAAGCACCACCAGTAAGGGAAGGATTGAGCGCAGGCCAAAACGCATATCAGACAGTGTACGCTACTTTCTTCTACTTGTGCGCTAACTGTTGGATCAGCTGATACAGCTGAGTGGTAGGGTCCGCCGGCAGATTGTCTTGCAGCGCTTCGGCATGACGCTGCATTGTCCGCATTTTTTTCTTAAATGTCTTGAGCGTTTCCACCAACGTCTCGACAGAAGCTTCTTTTTGCGGCAAGAGTAGGCCGGCTCCTGCTTCGACAACGGCCTCTGCATTCAGGCGCTGTTCATCATGATGGGCTTGGGGAAGCGGAATAAAGACCGCGGGCAGAGCTGCAGCAACTAACTCACTGACTGTGTTGGCACCGGAGCGCGTCAATACTCCGCCTGCATGTTGGTAAATCCAAGCTAACTCACGCTCGGTGACCCATTCCCTGATGTAGTAGTCGTCCTGCAGCGAGCGCGGCAGCTTGCTGCGGGTTTTTTCTAAAGATTTTTTATAGTTCATGAGGTTAGTGGGGCTGCCACACTGATGGATCACCCACCAGTCTTCCAAGATCTGGGGCAAGGCTTCTTGCACTAGGATGTTGATGCACTGGGAACCCTGATTGCCGCCGGTAACATACAATAGGGGTTTAGAGGGGTGTGGGCTGGTTAACCACTCCGGCTCTGGGGTGTGTTTGATGAAAAGTGAGGTACGCAGAGGATTACCGGTCAGCTGAACTTTTTGAGACGGAAAGTACTTTTTAGACTCCGGAAAGCTGATCGCGACCACGTCCGCAAACCGGGCGATCCACTGATTAGCGACCCCTCCCGTGCGAGTCTGCTCATGGGTCAGGACAGGAATCCCAAGAGTTTTGGCAGCGATGGCTAGCGGCAAGCCCAGAAAACCGCCAAAGCTGACAAAGATGTCAGGTTTGTATTGAGTAAGGAGCTGTCTGGCTCTGCCCACTGCTCGCATCAGGTTGATTAACGTCAGCGGCAGCCGCCATGGCGGCTGACCGTCGAGCTTGGGACTGTGGAATGCGACAAATGGCACGTCGCGTTTACTGACTTCTTGTTTCTCCCAGCTGCGCTGTTTGAGTTTGGGTTGGGAGTACAAGCGTCCGGCAAAGACAAACTGATCTTCCGGAAAGTGTTCACGGGCGTAGTCGATCACGGCCAGTGCCGGGGTAAGGTGTCCACCAGAAATGAGTACTTTCATGCGTTTACGAATGTACGGTCGGGTATTTTCTGCCGATGCCAATCAAGATTCCTACTACGGATAATACCATTACCAGAGAAGTCCCCCCATACGAGAAAAACGGCAAGGGAACACCGGTGAGTGGGACCAACGCGACCACTGCCGAGAGATTCAGAATAACCTGCATTCCTAGCCAGATCAAAATACCGTGCGCCAGGAGGTGGTCATACGTCCCGATCGGTGGCTTTCGGCTGATCTGGTGGGCAAACCGCAAGAACAGCGCAAAAAGCAAAATAATCACCACGCAACCGAGGAAGCCAATCTCTTCGGCGACGATCGAAAAGATTGAGTCGGTACTGGCCTCTGGAATGTATGAGAACTTTTGGCGGGAGTTTCCGATTCCCTGCCCGATCAAACCGCCGTTGCCCAGCGCAATTACGATCTGACGAATGTGAAAGCTAGCTCCCAACGGATCAGACTCAGGATCCAGAAAGGTGGCGATTCGTCGGAGCCGGTACGGTGAAACCATAATCAGCAGTGCCAACAGTGCTACGCCGGCCCCACCAGTGGCCAGAAAAGTTTTCCACGGAGCGCCAGCCAGGAAGTAAAGCCCAAAGGCTATTGAGATCACAATCAATGCCGAACCCATATCTGGCTGCAGAAATAACAGCGCTACTGGCAGTCCTGTTAAAAACAGAAACGGTGGCAGCTTTTGGTGCCGCTCCATCCAGTTCGCAAAGAAGATGATCATCCCAAACTTGACTACTTCGACAGGTTGAAAGCTGAAGCCAGCGACTTCGATCCACCGCCGTGCGCCGTTCACTTCAAAGCCAATCCCTGGAATGAAGACCAAAATCAGCAAGAAAACACTCAGCGCGTACATGACTGGCGAGATCTTTTTCCAGAATACAGTCGGAATCAAAGTGCCCACGCCCAGCCCTACTAGGCCGATCACAAAGGAGATGGCTTGTTGTTTGACGAAGTAGAACTGGTTACCGAAACTGGCATAGGCTTCAGCTACTGATGCTTCAAATACAAACAGCAGCCCGATCACGCATAAGATGCAAGTCAGGAAAAAAAGGTACCATTCAACGCTGAGGGCAGGCCGGCGAAGTTTCATAGCGAAGCTGTCGAATTGGGTTGCGGAGCAAGCTGAGTGATCCAAGTTTTAAACTGAGCGGACTTATCCTCGTAGTTTTTGAACTGACCAAAGCTTGGTGATGAGGGTGAGAGGAGAACGACGCCTCCCTCCGGTGCATGTTGATAACCAAAGCGAACTGCTTGCTCCATTGTATCGACCAACTCCATCTTTGGCCAACTCGATTCAGGATAGTCACGGCGAATCAGCTCGTACATCACTTGGCCGGAGGGCTTGAAGAACACTACGGCCGGAATCTTTTTGGCCATGACTCCTTCGACAACTTTTTGATAGGAAATCCCGCGGTCGTAGCCACCCAACATCAACACGTCCACTCGGGGCAGTGCATCCAAGGCTGCCAGCGTTGCTTCAGGAATGGTGGCCAGTGTATCGTCGATCCAAGTGATTCCTCCGTAGCCACCCACGTTTTCCAGTCGGTGAGGCAGTGGTTTGAAGGATTTAAGAGCAGTCAGTGTCTGATCGACGCTTAAGTTGAGGGATTGGGCCGCCAGCAGCGCTGGCAGGATGTTCCATTTTTTGATCGTAGCAGGCAGTTCAATCGTCTCCAGCTGCGAGATGGTCTGATGGACGAACTCAGAGTAGTGAAGCTGCTGAGTATAGGAAAAAGGAAGCAGCTGTGCCTGTGTCTGCTGGGAGATCTCGACGAGTTCGGGGACGTCCTGGTTGAAGATCAAGACATCCTCAGCAGTTTGGTACTGAGTAATCTTGGCTTTGGCATTCAGGTAGTTGCCGATACTTTGATGATAGTTGAGATGTTCCGAGAAAAAATTGAGCATGACAGCAATGTGTGGGCTGACTCTGACAGAATCAAGCTGATAGCTGGACATCTCCACCACCAGCTGAGTGTCGGGAGTGATATTGTCGACGATCTCAAAAACCGGAGTACCGATATTGCCGGCCAGAAGGGTATGCCTCCCAGCTGCGGCATACAGTGTGGCAATCAGGCTGGAGGTCGTGCTCTTCCCTTTGGTGCCGGTGACACCGATGGTCTGGGAACGGTAGGCCTGGAGGAACTCATTGAGCTGCGAGGTGATCTTTCCGCCAGCCGCTACATACTCTCTGAGTCCAGGTTCGTGGTGCGGGATTCCCGGACTTTTAAAGATTACTGAGAACTGTGATAGAGACTGAAGATACGGCATGATGTGTAGCGTAGAGCCATGCTCGGTTTGCCAAGCTGTCAGAGCTTCTTGATTCTGGTCGCTGACGAAAAGCTGGGCACCGGGACAGGCAGAGCTGAGAAGCTGATAGGTGGCCTGGCCCTCTCTACCCCATCCCAGAATTAAGATTGAGTGACCATCATACTTTTGACGAAGCTGCTCAGAAAGGATACTCATAGTTATCTCTTTTCGGAATCTCCACTGATCTCAACGACGGCATCCTGAAGAATCTCTTCAAACGCCTCCGGAATAAAATGTTGCGGAGCAAAGTTTCCTAACAGTTTGTGGGCGCGGGCTAAGAGGATCTCTTCCGATTTGCCCTCTTCCAGCAGTTTCTGCCAACCGTACGCGATCAGCTTAGGGGCTGGGTGCAGCTGCCGCACGGCCAGTGCGATAGCTGCTCGCGTCTCGTCACGGGTACCAACGCAATCGAGTGACTTGACCTCGGTAAAGCCGGCCAGCTGATCAAAGATATCAGTTAACTTGATGTTATTTAAGATCTCTTTATGAAAAATTCCAAACAGCTCTTTGGAAGACAAAAAGGCAGAGAGCATTACACTCACAAAGAGGCATTTAGCGCACTCGCCGCACCACTCACCTTTTCGTTGGCCTCTGTTGCAGCTCAGGAAAACCGGCCAATAGTCACGATAGCGGGTAAAAAGTTTGGCAATCTGTAGCTCGTGGAGCGGCCGCAGAAAGCTGAAGTAGTCAATCGTTGTGGAGAGATACTTGCGCAGATGTGCTCGGAACAGCTCTTCAAACTCGACTGTCTTCGAGTATTGGTGGTTAATGGTCTGTCCCAGAAAAACGGTGTTGCCTTCGTTAGCACTCCACTCGTTGGATAGCGGAACGTATTGGTAGTCATATAGATAGGCGGTCAGGGTGCTGACAAACGCCAACATTGCAGAGAACGGTGTGTGACCGTTCAAGTAGCCCTGCTTGTTGAGTTCTACCAGTTGCGGATCAAGACGGCGCTGCACAATTAAGTGACTCCGCTCTGAAGAGTTCTTCCAGAAGACGTCGATCACTTTAGCGATGTACGGCTGGTGATAGGAGTCAACGCTGAAAGTAGTTATTGGAAGGTTGGCTTTGCGCAGCAGCTCGGCCGTCACTACTGAGTCTTTGCCCCCGCCGATCGGAATCAGCAAGCGGGGTGTATGCGACGTTTCGTTGACTTGGGGATGGAGTTGTCTCTCTTCCGGAACCTTGACCTGAAAATGAACAAAGTTCTCTTGCCAACCATCAATCTCATGCAGGAAAAAGAACTCACTTAGCCCTTTGCGAAGGATGTTCTGCCAAAAGGGGAACTGCTCAGCTGTAATTCCGGGGACATTGATGATCCACTCCGGTGAACAGGCAGCTTTCCAGTAGGAGAGTCCTTCGATCATTCCCAAGTGCGCAGCCCAGACTTTGATCAACTCTTCATCCTTAGTAGCCAGCTTTTCCGGACTAATCCCCGGAAAACACCAACTGGTCGTGAGTTCCGGACCATTCGCAAAGTGATACTTGAGAAAGATAAGCAGGTCCCGATCTTGGTGTTCGAGCACTACCTGATCAAAGTAAAACTGGGGATGATTCTTTCGTAGTTCTTCAAGTGTTTTCATTCTCTTATAGCATAGCTAGCCACACCCCGAATAAGGTCAACATGATCTGGACAATCCAGGCTCGTTGGACAATCTTCGGCTCTTCCCACCCGTGATACTGTAACCAGAGGTGGAACGGCGAGACCGTGAAGACTTTCTTATGACGGAAGCGTTTAGAGAGTAGCTGAACAGTAGAAGTAAAGATTTCAAAGACGAACAGGAAGCCGATCACTCCCAAGGCAATTACCTTGCCCAGCAAGAGTCCGACTACTGCCAGGGTAGCACCAAAGGCTAAAGCGCCTACGTCACCCATGAACAGCCGCGCTGGAAAGATGTTGAAGTATAAGAACGAGACCAGCGAACCGAGCCAGAGTGCCAAGAGCATGGACAGTGGGATGTCCAGAATCTGTGAAGACAAAAACCAAAGTCCAAACAGCGAGATCATCAGGATCCCGGCTGCTAAGCCGTCCAGACCATCGGTAATATTGACAGCATTGGTGAACGCCACGATCACAAAAGCAGCGAACGGAATGTACAGCCAGCCCATCTGGAAGGTCCCGACAAATGGAATATTCAGAAAAGAGATGCCCAGCTGGAAGTAAAGCATGCAAGCAATCACCGTAGCCAGAATAATCTGCAGTAGAAACTTGTGTTTCATCCGTAGGCCGAAAAAATGTTCTTTATTGAACTGAAAAAACTTTTTGACGTCATCGTATAAGCCAAGCATCCCGAACGACAAAAAGGTAAAAAACAGAATATTTACTTCGGTAGTGATGTTATAGACACCAGTAACGGCAATTCCCATGTACTTGACTACCGGAAAGATAAAAGCGAACAAGACGCTGACCACCAAGATAATCAGCAGTCCCCCACCTACCGGTACGCCAGCTTTAACATTATGAAACTGGTCAAAAATCGGGGTGTGTTGACCAAAGGCATCAATTGTTTTCTGCTTGGCGCGGCGGAAACGCATCGCGTACAGAAAGTTGATAAACGGCACAATCAAAATACTGGTGACGACAAAAGAGAAGATAAGCAAGCCGAGGATAAAAACGAGTGAGTGCATATTACTGTCTTCTAATAGTAGCACCTAGCGCCTGAAAAACCTCTTCCAAAGACTCATAGCCACGATCAATATGCTCCTGCCCATCGTGCAAAATGGTCTTGCCGTCGGCAATCAGGCCGGCAATCATCAGCGTTGCCCCGTGTCGCAGGTCTTTGACCGTAAACTCACCACCATGCAGTGGCGTGGGCCCGGTGATTCTGGCAGCATGTCGGTTGCCCGGTTTATCGACCTCCAAGTTGAAGTTGTAGAGTTCGTCAGGATGGTCCACGACTGGATTGAAAAGCTCAATCTGAGCGCCCATAGCGTTGAGCGACTCCACGTACTGAAAGCGGTTTTCGGAAACTGTTTCATGTAAGATACTGACGCCTTTGGCTTGGGTCATCATCGTCACCCAGAGTGGCTGCCAGTCAGTTTTGAAGCCAGGATGGACTTCGGTGGTGACGTCTGTCGCTTTCAGTTCGCCTTTGTAGTAAAAACGGATGCCGTAGTGACCTACTTCGTAGCCGGCGCCGATCGCATCAAGCTTATCCAGAAATGCTTCGATATCCCGCGAGTCAGCGTTCTCCACAATCACATCACCTTTGGTTGCTAACGCCGCGCAAGCAAACGAGACTACTTGGTTATGGTCGGACATGATTTTGTGAATCGCGCCTTTCAACTGAGGTACACCGATGATCTCAATCACGCGGTTCGGGCGACGGGTGATCCGGGCGCCCATGCTGTTGAGGAAGGCGATCAAGTCGTCAATCTCGGTTTCGAGTGCCGCGTTTTCCAACAGAGTCGTGCCTTTGGCTTTGACTGCTGCCATGATCAGCGTCTCGGTTCCGGTGTGGGTACTTTTGCGGAAGCGATAGGTTGTACCTTTGAGCTGTTTGGCCGTCACCACGATCTTGTCGTCTTTGACTGCGACTTCAGCCCCCAAGGCTTTCAATCCATCAAAATGACGATCAAGCGGCCGCGCGCCAATCTTGTCGCCACCCGGAAACGGTACCACCGCGCGGCCGAACTTGGCGAGCAGAGCTGGAATAAACAGGGTAGACGCTCGGGAGGCTTCACCGGAAGTCGGATCGATCTCGTCTTTGTTGAGATGAGTGGGATCGATCATGTAGGCGCGTTCGCCGACCTGCATGGCTTTAGCTCCCAATGAGTTGATCAAACTCGCCACCAGATAAACGTCGCTGATGTGGCTGAAGTTTAAGATACGAGAGGGCGTGTCAGCCAACAGGGCAGCCAACATCAATTTATAGGACGCATTTTTGGCCCCCCCGACCCGAACACTGCCGTAGAGCGGTTTACCGCCATGAATGATGAAGTTAGACATAATTTACTCGAGGAGAAAAACCTCTTCCTGTAATTCTACTCCAAACTTTTCTTTGACACGGTCTTTGACGAGCTGCGCTAACTCGAGGACTTGGTCGCTGGTGCCGTTGCCTTTGTTAACGAAAAAGGCAGCGTGTTTAGTACTGACCTCGATGTCCCCTACTCGGGTTCCTTTGAGGCCAGCTTGGTCAATCAAAAATGCAGACGGACACTCCCGGCGCTCCGCAAACTGAGCAAAGCGTTCTTTGAGCAGTGGACTGTTCGGGGTGTTCTGGAAGTAGCAGCCGGAGCTGGGTTCGCCAAGTGGTTGGGTCTTGGCCCGATAAAGAGTGGCTTCTTTGACCAGTTCCAGTGACCGCTCTTTATCTCCCGGCAGAAGAGCAAAGACTGCTTGCAGAATAATGTCATTGGTCTGCTGAAAGACTGAGCGATCATAGCCGAACTGACACTCTTCCTGAGACAGCCAACGTAGCTCGCCTGCTCTGGTGATGACTTCAACTTGGTGAATGTGTTTGCCAATTAGGTCCGATAAGTAGTGCGCGTTGTTATAAATAGCACCGCCAAGTCGGCCCGGAACACCCAGAAAATACTCCAGGCCGCCCAAGCCATCGTCAATGGTTTGCCGGACAAACAGTGCCGTTTTGTAACCGGCACCCACTGCAATTAACTGTTTTTCACCCAGTTTGTCCGGTAGGATGTGATACTGCTCGTTGCCGGTCCGGATGACGACACCCCTCAGGCCATGGCTGGAGACGATGACGTTACTGGCGCCGGAGAGAACGGTCAGCTTCAGCTCATGTTTATGGCAAAAACGGACAACGTCGATGATGTCTTCACGAGTGGTCAAATCGAGAAAAACTTCTGCTGGACCACCAATCTTAAAGTAGGTCAACGGTGCTAATTGAAACTCAAACTCCGGATGGAGGTGAGCGAACTGTGCCTGGATTAAGGTTTGTGTTTGCGTCATGTTAGGCTGGAATTAGATCATACACTTGGTAGATATCTCCTGCTCCCAGAGTCAGGACCACATCTCCCGGGTGCAGCTCTGTTGTACAGAACTCTGCCAATTTTTCAAGCGTTTTGTAGTTCCGGGCAGGAATAGTTGGATACTTTTGGGTGATAGCCTGGCAGAGTTGGTCACTGGAGATGGTCGGGTCAAAAGCCTCTCTAGCGGACGGGAAGATGTCGATCATTACCACCTGACTGGCTTCGGTAAAGGCATCGACAAACTCATTGAAGAACTGCCTGGTCCGGCTAAAAGTATGTGACTGGAAAGCGACCACCAGCTTGCGATCCGGGAACCACTGGCGGTAGGCATGAATGACGTTGGCGACTTCATGTGGATGATGGCCATAGTCGTCATAGTACCGGACGCCTCGCTTCTCGCCTACGAACTGACTGCGGCGCAAGGTGGAGCGGAAGTCAGCCAGGGCGTTGATGGCTTGAGATGGATCGATTCCCAGTAGCGAACAGGCTGCCACGGCGGCGGCAGCGTTGAGGAGGTTGTACATTCCGGGGAGCTGGAGGCTCAGTCGGCCGGAAAAGTTGAGATGCGGAGCCAACAACACGCAGCTGGTCTGGCCGTTTTCCGAAAAGAAAGTGTCGGTGTCCAGCAGAAACGTCGGGTGATCGGCTGGTGTCAGCTCGGTAGCGTCACCGCCATCGGCGGTTTGACCAAACCAGGCTATCTGTCGCTCGTTTTCAGTTTGCCAGAATCGCATCGTCTCGATTGTCTCCTGATCTGCCAGGTTAGCGACCAGAAAGCCGCCAGCTTTGATCTGATCAAAAAATCGGCCAAAATAGGTTTTGGTGTCTGCAAAGGTCGGATAGACATCCGGATGGTCATGCCGGAGATTGGTACAGATTGTTACAAACGGCTGGAGGAAGGAGAAACGCGGGGTAATCTCCTCTCCTCGGCTGGGAGCGCTTGGGTCAATGACATACTCGTCAGCCTCGGCCACAAAGTACTTCCCATCCTGGTTCCACTGGCCGGTTTTGTTAAGGCCCGGAATGTCCCCCACGCCGATCGCAAAGTTCGGGTGAAGGCCCAGCTTCTGTAAAATCCAAGCGACCATGGCAGAGGTCGTTGACTTGCCACCCACACCACAGACGGCAATACCTTGTTGCTGATTGAACAGCTCCCCGAGTGCCTGCGCATGCGAAAGTACCGGCAGCTGACGGGCGAGTGCAGCTTGAACTTGGGGATTTTGTTGGGCCTGGTGGGCAGCAGTGTAGATCACACAGTCAGTCTCGGGGGGGATCTCGACAGTGAAAGAAGTATCAATCACAACTCCGCGCTGATCCAGGATGCGTTGAGTCACAAACTCTTCGGCGACGTCGGAGCCTCGGACAGACTTACCGGCATCAAGCAGGCATTGAGCCAAGGCAGTCAGGGCCACACCTTTGATGCCTACCAAGTAGAAGTGTTGATACTCCAGGAGACTAGACATGCTCTTACTGTAGCAGCTCGCGTAGGACTTGACCAACTTTATTCACATCATGGCGCAAGAGTGAGCGATGAGCAGTGTCGACGGTAGATTTGTGATTAACTTCCTCAGAAACCAAATCGGCTCGAATAACTTGTGGGTCGTTGCCGAGGTCATCGTTCACAGGGAACTCGTTGGAGGCGGCGTAGACATCCAGAATATCCTGGGGAATTGAGCCATTGCTGATAATGATGTAGTCCACCTTGCGGCCAATGACCTTCTCGATGCCCTCTACGTGTTGCCGAGCGCTCATCCCGTTGGTCTGGGTGAGCCGAGTCATCAGATTGACCATGTAAACGATCTTGGCTGAGGTCTTGGCAAAGGCTTGGCTCATGCCTTCGGGCAGTAGCGAGGCCATCAAGCTGGCGTAGTAGTCACCCGGACCGATCACGATTAACTGAGCTTCTTCAATCGCTTTAGCTGCCTTGGGGCTAACTCGGGCTTCCGGAATTAAGCGGACACTTCGGATTGACTTGACTGGCTGAGTGTGGTCGCCTTCTTCATCGAGGAGGTGTTCGCCGACTGCGACGCTGCCGTCCGTGTAGGTGATCTCCAGTTGAACATTGTCTGAAGTGGCGGGAACAACCTCTCCTTCCAGCCGAAAGACCTTTTCCGCAATGTCCAGGGCTTGAGTAGTATCACCCGTCATGTCCTGTAAGGCCGTCAGGATCAGATTACCCAAGTTGTGACCTTTGAGGCCGTTTCCTTTTTCAAAACGGTACAGCAAGATCTTGCGGATCCACTCTTCTCCCTCGGCTTGCGCGAGCGCAGCGAGCGCTTGACGGAGGTCACCGACAGGCTGAAAACCAAACTCGTCACGGATGCGGCCGGTCGACCCGCCGGAGTCGGAAACGGCGATGATACTGGTTAAGTGAACAGGCTGTTGTTTAAGTGCTGAGATGACAGGGAATGTGCCTGTGCCACCACCAATCACAACGACAGAGCTACCTTCCATGATTACTCCTTTTTAGGATCTAGTGCGAGCAGGGCTTCCTGGGCCGCGGTTAAGTCGCTCCAGGGATACTCAACTGTACCATAACTCATGCTTTTTTCGTGACCCTTGCCGAAAATGCCAACCACATCACCGGACTTGGCTATTTTTTGGATTGCAAACTCGATCGCTTCCTGACGATCAGCTACGGAAGCGACCTTACTATGATACGTCCCCAGCTCCTGTTTCATCTGGCGAATAATTGACCAGACGTCTTCGGTTCGCGGATCCTCAGCCGTGAAGATTGCCAAGTCAGCCAACTCGGCTCCGATCCTGCCCATCATTGGCCGCTTCTGAATATCGCGTAGTCCGGCGCAGCCAAAGACCGCAATCAAGCGTCCTTTGGACTTGGTCTGTTTCATCTGTTTGCGAATCGAACTGAGAGCAGCAGATAGGGCATTAGGTGTATGGGCAAAGTCTACAATGACGCGAATGTTTTTTACTTTGCCTACTTCCTGCATCCGGCCAGCGATACCCGGAAAGCTTTGCAAGCCGGTGATGTAGTCTTTGTCACTGACTTCCATGAGTTTGGCAATCTTGTAAACCAGTCGGGCATTCATCTGGTTGTAGGGTTGTTCAAAGCGAGCTTGAACTGCTTTAGAGACAGCTGCCGGCAGGCGATCAGAACGAGAGTATGTCTCGATGTCCGTACTTCGCTCGGCTAACTGTCTCTTTAGTTCTTTATAGGAGTTGGCATCATCGGCGTTAATGACGACCTTGCGGGCGGCTTTGGCCAGCAAGGCTTTGGCTGCAACGTATTCCGGGTAAGTGACGTGATAATCGAGGTGTTCGTGAGTTATGTTGGTATAACCGGCAATCTCTGGATAGATGCCCCATAGGCGGTGCTGATAGAGTCCGTGAGAGGTGGCCTCAAGTACTAAGTACTCGATGCCCAGCTCGACCATCTTGGCGAGAAAACGCTGGACGTCGCCTGCATCAGGAGTGGTAACGTGAAAGCCAGTGTCGATCTCCTCGTCACCGATATAAGCGGCGACGGTGGTCACCAGCGCTACTTTTTTACCGGCCGCTTTCAACACGTAGTAGAGCAGCGTCGAGGAGGTGGTTTTGCCATCGGTGCCGGTGATGGCAATGATCTTTAAACGTCGGGCCGGAAAGCCGTACTGCAGCTCGCCGAGAAGACCGCGGAGAAGTCCGGTCTTTACCAAGTGAAACGTCCGTTTAATCTTATAGAAAAGAAGGTCGATCATCTGCATGGTTTTCTGTCTGGCATTATAGCGCAGTGCTCAGACAAATATCTTTAGCGGTCTGCCGGAATATTGAGGAGTAAATAGAGTTTATTGGCGATGTTGTACCAGAGCGGCGCCGCTGTCTCGGCTGCCCAGATTGAGCTTTTCGGCTCGCGCAGAATCACCAGCATCACAAACTTAGGGTCCTCCACGGGTGAAAAGCCAATAAAGCTGGCAATAGTCCGATCAGGGTCGTAGTGTCCCTCGACCGGAATCTGGGCGGTTCCGGTTTTACCGGCGACCGAGTGGGTTTTGGAACGGATCCACTGCGCTTCGCCATGTTGAGCAGCGTACTCCATCATGGTCGCGACTGTCTGGGCAGTAGTCGGAGTGATCACTTGTCGCTCTTCAACAGCCTCGACCGGAATCTCGGTATTCTTTTGATGGTCGATGACCTTCTCGATGATCGTCGGCCGCATTAACTTGCCATCATTGGCAACAGCGCCGACGGCTTTGACCATCTGCATGCCCGTCGTGGCAATACCCTGGCCAAATGAACTCGTGGCCAAGTCAATAAACTTCCAGTCCTTCCGAAAAGGGGTGCTGGTATCTTCCTGTAGCTCGATGTGGGTAGGATCGCCAATGCCAAAGCTCTTAATGTAGTCAATGAACTTCTCTTGTCCTAGCAGCTCAGCTACAAAGATCATGGCGGTATTGTCGGACTTGGCCAGGGCATCACTCATGGTGATGTTGGGGTTGTAGACGTCATTCCAGGTTTTGATCGTGTACTCGCCGATTCGGCGGGCACTGTCACACTTGGTACATTGGGTATCAGGATTGATTACTCCAGCATCGACGCCTCCTGAGACGGTCAGCACCTTAAAGATGGAGCCCGGCTCAAAAGTATCGGCAATGATCGGATTTTTATGGGTATCACTGGGGTACTTATAAAAGTAACCCGGCTCGTAGTTGGGATAGGCTGCCATTGCCAGGATCTTGCCTGTTTTCGGCTCCATCACTACCACTGAGCCAGATACCGCTCCGTACCGTTCGATCCCGTTTTTGAGGCTCTCCTCTACCGTATGCTGGATGTCCCTGCGGATAGTCAAGACCACGTCACGCCCATCGGTAATGGGCTGATCCTCCAGCTGGTCAAAGAACAAGTGAAAACCCAACGCGTCCTTATTAAAAGTCTGCTTGTCTGCCTGGCCGCGCAGCTCCTTATCAAGCGCGCCCTCGATGCCAAAGTAGCCTTGATCCTCGCCGGCTTGATTTTTGCCGACAAAGCCCAAGACGTGGGCAGCGGTAGACGCCTCCGGATACGCTCTGACGTAGTACTCTTCAAAACCCAGCCCCTCGATGTCAAGTGCCTCGATGTCTTTCTTCTGCTGTTCAGTAATTTTTTGTTTGAGGGCCACCCAGCGTCGGTCGGGCTGGCTGAGGCGATTAAGAATAGTGCTTTGCAGATCTTGGCGTTGCTGAGCAATCAGCGCTGGCTGAGTGGCAATTTCCGGATCCATGTCTACCAACAACGGCGCCAATAACTGGCTCAGCTCACCGGCTGGCCGTTTCAGCAAGTGGGGCTCGGCATAGAGGCGATAGACAGGGGCGTTAGTAACCAGCAGGTAGCCATCGCTGGTCAAAATCTTGCCGCGCTGGCCGATGTTGGTGATGGTGCGTTGGTACTGGCTTTCGGCCTCGGCTTGGAGGCGCGTCCGGTGCAGCACCTGCCAATAGAACAGCCGGATGATCACACCCACCATCAACAGATAAATGACTGCCAACAGAAAACGGGAGCGGAAGCTTGACTCTTTTTCAGGGTTTGGGAGCAACGGGGCCTGGTGATCCTGACGTCGGGAGCGGGCTGCTCCCCCAGGAGTAGGATGGTACTCAAAGTTGCGAGCCATAGCGTAGTAAGGTTATAGCTGCTTATCTTGAAGCGACGACAGTGCTCGTGTCAACACGAACAGTCGATTGAATTGGCACAAAGCCCTGGACAGTTGCATCTTGGTCGAGCTGCGACATGGCAAGTGTTTGCGCAGTCTGTTGCTCGATGCGCTTAACGCGGTCAGTCAGCTGTTGCTTCTGGTGCTCCAAAGCGGAGACGCGTTTGCCGTAGTCGATGTGGTTGCTGCCGACAAAGACCGTGTGGAGCGCTGCTCCGAAGACGAGCAGAGCGAGAATCGTGTAGTAGGTAATGTAGGTTTTGTGCATAGCTGTTGTGGTTTCTTACGTACTTTGGTGGTGTTCGTTCTTGATGAAGGTCCGCAGCTTGGCGCTACGGGCTCTCGGATTGTGGGTGAGCTCTTCTTCAGTCGGGATGATCGCCTTTTTATCGAGCATCTGGCCTTTGCCGTGACGCTCCCAGTCTTGGAAGCGATGTTTAGCCAGGCGGTCTTCCCCTTCATGGAAGCTGATCGTGACTACTCTTCCCCCTGCTTTGACAACCTCCAGTGCTTGCGGGAGCGCTTGTTCGATGCTGTCCAGCTCGCTGTTGACCGCGATCCGCAGAGCCTGAAAGGTCTTGGTCGCGGGGTGGAGGTGTCCGGTTCTCGGTTTGATGCGTGCAATCGAGTCTGCCAGGTGCTGTGTGGTGGTAAACGGCACTGAGCTGCGATGATCGACGATCATCTTGGCAATCTTGCGACTCTGTTCTTCACCGCCGTAGACCCAGAGCATCTCTGCCAGCTGTTTCTCCGGCAGAACCGCCAATAAGTCTTTGGCCTGCACGCCTAGCCGCTTGTCCATCCGCATGTCGAGCGGTCCGTCGTGTTGGAAGCTGAAGCCCCGGTCAGGGTCAGCCAGTTGCGGACTGCTCACTCCAAAGTCAAACAGGATGCCGCTGATCTCGGCGTTTTGGATCTCCGATAGAGAGTTCTGTTCCAACTTACCCGTTTGCAGCGACTTCCAGGTTTCGGACAGCTTGTCAAAGTTCTGGTGGACCAGGATCAGTTGACCGGCCTCGAGCTCTTTGGCAAAGTGCGCCTGCCCGTAGCTGATTGCGTCTTGGTCAACGTCAAAGGCGATGACCTTGCCGCCTTGCTTGAGGATCTCGGCGGTGTGGCCGCCCCGACCAAAGGTGGCATCGATGTACCAGCTGCCTGGTTGCACTTGGAGTGCGGCAAGTGCTTCGGACTTCAGGACACTGACGTGCTCTTGGTTTGTCTGAGGGTTACTCATGGCTGTTTCCAATCTGTTCGGCAATCTCTTCAGCCTTGTCAGCGATGGTGTCGAGGTAGGCATGGTACTTATCCACGTCCCAGATCTCGACTCGCTCAAAGCTACCGATGATCACCACGTTTTTTGTGAGCTGGGCAGTCGCTCGCAAATACTCAGGAATGGTGATCCGGCCTTGACTGTCAGCCTCGACAGCGTCGGCGTCATTGGTTAACAACCGGACAAAGTCACGGTGTGCTTTTTTGGTGAATCCGAGTTGGTTCAAGGCTTCGACTTGTTGTTGGAAGCTTGCCTGAGGAAACAGGAAGAGTCCGCCGTCCAAGCCTCGAGTTATCACCCACTGTTTTTCCCGTTCACGGAATGATTTCGGTAATGAAACGCGTCCTTTCTCTTCAATCGTGTGGTAATATCTTCCAATAAACATTTTTATAAGTCATTTTACCATTTCTTACCACTTGCTTACTGAAAAGTATCATATACAAAACACTTGGTGTAAAGACCAAGTAAAACCGAAACATTTGTAAGGATGATGCAAAAAGAGATGTTTGTAAGAAAATATCCACGGATATTTTAATTGGCAGTCGATAGATGTGACTGCTAAAATAGGTCGCAGTAAATAAATACCTATAAATCAATCCAAAAAGCCCTCCTTGCGGAGGGCCTCTTTGTTTCTCTAGGTTCTTCTCTACTCTTTGATCACGACATACGCCTGGCCGAACTTGGTCTGGGCAGTCAAGGACTTGTCCTCAGCAGTGCCTTCAACCGTCGTCCAGCTGGAGCCATCCCAGACAGCGAGCTTAGCGCCGGCAGCGTCCTCGGTAGCCCGGATGGTCACGGTCACATTGCCAGTCAGGGTCCCAGAGGAGGTCAATGCATAGATATCCGAGATTGGAGTACCTGGCAGGGTTCCGGGATAGCCTGGGGAGTTGGTGATGATCAAGATGCTCTGTTTGGCCAGATCAGCACTTTCGATCTGGAACTTGGCATCTTTGGAACCGGCCGTTTTCTCTTTTTTGGTGTTCTCAATGTAGCGCCAGTCATTCTTGAGAGCGTACTCATTTGTTCCTGCGAAGCGAGTGACGAGAGTGCCTCCCTGGACGTTTTGGTGATAGGTACAGGCTCCGCCGGCACTACAGCTGCCCAGCAGGATATCGGCAGAAGCTGGCACTGTGCCAAGCTGGATTTCCCCAAAAGCACCCTGAAGCAGCTCACCGGCCTGATACTCTAACTCATACTCCACAGTTTCGGCTGGCTTCTTCAGTTCCATGATATCCAGCTTGAGGTTCCGCCCGCCGTCCGGTCGAATCAAGATATAGGGCCGTTCTGCGACTGGCGAGACGTTAAACTGACTGACCTTCTTTTTCTTCTCGGTTGTCTGTGTCTGCTCGGCAGGTTGGGCTTTTTGCTTGGTAAAGGCATAGATGCCCACCCCGGCCAGAATCAAAACCACCACGGCCACGATGGCGCCAATAATCAATGTTTTCTGTTTTTGCATACCTCTCCTCTATGACACCCTCTATTTAACCATACCCTTGTGTCGAACGCTTAAGAACTCGTAGCTACGGACTGGGCGCTCGGCTACGGCTGCCGCATACTCCAGAATTGAGCTGTACTGTGTCTCCCGAAGATCCTGGTAGCCCAAGTGGGTAAACAGCTGGCTGAGCATGTCCTGAACGACCCGGAAGTTCCCGGAGTCGGCATTGAGTGTCTCCAGGATTTGGCAGACCAGTTCAAAGCCTTCCTGATCCTCAACATTCTCTACAAACAAGACATCTGCCAACTCAAGCACTTCAAACACTTGTTTGACGCGTTTGAGCTGCTGCTTTGACTGGGCAAACTGGTTTAGCAGCTGGGTTTGGCTGATGATGGGCAAAGACGAGGTACTGCGTAAGTGGGTGGTAACGTGGTTGCCAGGTTCCAGATAAGCTCGTTGAGTCGAGCTCATCTTGCGGACGCCTTTGGCAATGCAGACAAGCTTTCCCTCATCCGGTGTCAGGACAGTGATCACTCGATCTGCTTCGCCGACGTTTACCCGCTTCAGCACAATCGCTTCAGTGGTCCAACTCTGCATTAAAACTCGGTGGTAAACAGGGTGTCTTTGTCGACCAAGACTTCTTCCTGACCGCCATTGACGTCAAAGGTCATCGGAATTGGCTCGACGCCACCTTGTTTCCAGATTTTGATTTTGTACTCTTTGTCGTTGGTGTATGGCACGGTGTACTCAAGCTGGAGCTTGGCCTGGCTCAATGGGTCCAGGAAGAACTCGCCTTCCACGACGGTGAACTCGCCAACGTCTTCGGTCTTGACGCTGCCTTCACGATACCCCTGGCTGTTGATCAGCTGGGCACCTTTCGGCAGGTAGACGCGGTTCCAATCACGCAGCCGTGAGTTGAGACAGAGCAAGCCGGCTTCTAAGTTACAGTTATCACCATGGCGGGAGTTCTTGTAGGTAATCTCGACTTTTTTGGTGATGACGCCGTTTGCTGGTGCGCTGACTTCCTGGTTGACGCTGCTGGTAACGAATAAGTTGGACTTGGCGCCGCCGAGGTTCGCGTCCACGATTGCCATAAAGTCTTCGGCATTCGGGTCGAGTGCAATACGGCCGGCCGCGCCCACTTTCTCAGCAGCAGCCTGCAGGTTCTCGTCAAAGAAGTAGAACTGGACGTCGCGACTTTGGACGTCTTTCCAAGCAGTTTCAAATAAAGTGGGCCACTGCTGGCTGGGAGCGCTGTAGGCTTTTTGAAGCAAGGCACCCATCATCGGTCCTAAGATTCCTTTTCGATCCTGACGGATGTACGGGGTCGGTCGGGTGATAATCTCCGAGAGAGCATGAATGATCTGCGGACAGTCACAGCTAGGATCATTCTCCGCGGAGAAGGTGCCATATCCCGGCACTTCAACCGGACCAAGAATCTTGACCAAGTCGGTCAACACCTTGGTGTCCACGGCGATGATGCCATCAATATCCTTGGGTTCACCCGGAACGAGCTTGTAGTTGGTCAAGAACTCGTCCATCGAGACCTTAAAGTCCGGATCGATATTCATGTCACGCAGGTTAAAGTACTTTTCGGTAGTCAGGTACTTGCCCAGGATTGGTGGAATAGGAATTCGTTTGTTGAACTTCTTATCCAGTTCATAGATGTCGTCTGACTTTTCAGGAGTGACTTTGCCGTTTTCGACAAAGATGATCGAGTAGGCAGTCAGGAAACCGCCGGTCGGACGCAGTTCATTATCGTTCTGGAACAAGACAAAGTACTTGCGACGTTGACCATCCGCGCCAGCGGCAGCAGGCAGCTGTTCAATGACTGGGCGGAACTCAGTCAAGGCAGTAGCTGCGCCGTTACTGAACTGCTGGGCTTGAATAATCCGCGGCCGAATATAGGTGCCACGGAACTGTTCGGGGTAACGATTGGGGTCGATTTGCGCGAGCTCATTCTTGACGACTTCAAGGTCAGTCCCGATGTCATCGAGGACAGGGGTAACCTTGGTCAGCGTTTGCAGAATCAACTTCAAGCGGTCTTCAGCCGTTCCACCGGTGAAGCTGCCCTCACCGCTAAACCCAAGTACATCTGCATAGGGAGTAATTGCAGCCAGCGACTTGATCCCTGCATTGACGCCTGCATCAGCCGCATTCAAGCCATGCTCTCCATCGCTGTAGTACGCACTGGCAATTGGAATGGCTTTATAGAACTTCAACTTCTCGTAGGTAGTACGAATCTCACCCATCTTGGTCTTGACCTGTTCCAAGTTTTGTTGGGCGCCGGGTAGGTTTTGGGCTTTGAACGCATCGTAGGCAGAGCGGGCCAACGCTTCGGCTTCATTCGCCTGGACTTTCATCTCCATGGCCACGCTGTAAGTGTAGTAACCCACTGCCGCAAAGGCTGCTCCGATGACACCCAAGAAGACAAACAGAACAATCAGAATCCTGGCCCACTTCTTGGAGATGGAAAAACGACGGCGACGGCTGGGTGTATTTGGCATATCTGGTGAGGCAGGCTCCGGAGAGCCTTGATTATAAACTGATCGAAGTACCTGGTCTGCTTGATCTGAGTGAGCGTTGCCTGCGGCATGCTGTTGAGCGGCAATAGCTCGTCGAGAGCCGGTTAATCCTGCGCGCGCAGCAGGGTTGTTTAAGTTAAGTTTATGTGGGCGGGCGGCTTCACTCATAACTGGTGTCTTCTCACGATATGAAATTAAAAGATATTTGACTATTCTACCATTTTGAGATCATTGCTCTAGGGGTTTTAACTAAGATTGATATATCATTCCAAATTGATCTATTATCCGCATATTTGGCGTCCATCTTGGCGCGTTGAGCAAACGGCACTTCATTGCGGCCGCTGGTCTGCCAGGGCCCGGAGATGCCTGGCTTGACGCTCAAGATTTTGGCAATGTACTCCTTGGTTTCCGGATACTTTTCGGCCTGTTCTTCAAGCTCCTTCTTCACATACGCCCGCGGGCCAACCATGCTCATCTCACCATGTAGCACATTAAACAGTTGTGGAAACTCGTCAATCGTCAGCGAGCGGAGCGCTTTCCCCAGACGGGTAATCCGTGGGTCATCTTCAAGCTTCCAGTCAGACTGTTTGAACTTTTCCAAGAGCGCCTTATCCCGTTTGTGCAGGATATCGTCAGCGTCGTGGACCATGGAGCGGAATTTAAAGAGGTAAAACTCTTTACCGTTTTTGCCGACTCTGCGATGGCGGAACAAAACCGGCCAGCCTGACTCAACGTAGATCAGCAACGGCACGATAAACCAAATTGGCAAAAACAAGACCATCAAGCCGATGGCGACTACCACGTCCAGAATTCGTTTCTGTTGGTCATATCCCAGCATTACAGATACTCTTTCTTTCCTTCTTCTTTCAATCGCTCCACCAGCTTCTTGACCTCCTGACTGCGTTCTTTGGGAACGATCAACAGAATCTCCGGTGTATCGATAATGATCATGTCATTAACGCCAATCAATCCGATCAGGCGACCATCAGTATGAATCAGATTGTTCTCGGAGTTAATACAGAGTGTTTTAACAGAGTCATTATCGCTGATGGTAACGTTTCCAACTAGGTCTTTTTGGGCCAGTTCGTAAACGACTTTCCAGTCACCCACGTCATTCCAGCCAAAGTCACCGGGAATGAGCAGCAAGTTATCTGCTTTCTCCGAGATCGCGTAGTCGATTGAGATGGAGGTGGCTTTTTTGTAGATCTCAGGGAGTGCCTCATGAAACTGCGGAGTGGTCAGCTTGGGCAGCTCTTTGGTCAGCTCATACATCTCGGGCATGTACTTTTGGAAGGCGTGTTGGAGTGCTCGTGCAGACCAGACATACATGTTGGCATTCCAGAAGTATTTACCGGTAGAAAGAAACGCGCGGGCGGTGGTGGCGTTTGGTTTTTCGGTGAAGCTATCAACTTTGAAGACGGCCAGACCAGACTTAGTCTTGCGGAGATGATCCCCAATCTTGATATAGCCAAACCCCGTCTCCGGTCGAGTAGGCGTAATGCCCACAGCCACCAGGTTCTGGCCGCTCTCGGCCTCTTCAACGGCTGCTTCCATCACTTTGACAAACTCTTTTTCGTCGGTAATGACGTGATCAGAGGCGCCGTTCACCACCACAGCCTCGGGATCTTTGGACATAGCATAGAGAGCGCCGGTAAGCATAGCTAGGGCAGTGTCCCGTTTTTCAGGTTCGGCGATCACGTTCTCTGCCGGTACTTGTGGCAGTAAATTGTGGATCTCCTGGGTGTAGTTCTTGTTGGTCACAACAATGATCTGGTTCCAGGGCATGATCTTGGTCAAACGATTGGCGGCAACCTGAACCATTGCCTCTTTACCCGTCAAGCGCAAAAACTGTTTTGGAGTGGCATTGCGAGACTTGGGCCAAAGCCGGGTTCCGCCGCCTCCCGCGAGGATGACTCCAAAAACATGTTTCTGATTTGACATAATGTCCTTTCTCAGGCAGT
The DNA here is from genome assembly GCA_019454415.1 of Patescibacteria group bacterium. Classification (GTDB taxonomy): domain Bacteria; phylum Patescibacteriota; class Microgenomatia; order UBA1400; family PJMF01; genus UBA924. The sequence goes on from JACFOI010000001.1 coordinate 38,323, forward strand.
GACCAACTGTTGGTAAAAGTTAGACCACAACGTCTTGACCCGATCGCCGAACTGCTGCTCGAATGCGGCAGTTCGATACTGAGCAACTTGAGCTTTGATGGCTGATGCCGACCATGGGCGTTGCTCTGTGATTTCGATCGCGTGCTTGACTGCGTCCAAACTTTGATCAACCAGGTGTGTACTCGACACACCATCCGGGCTTACCTCGGCCGCGCCACTTCGCGGGTGCAAAATGGCTGGCTTGCCGAACAGGTGAGTTTCCAAGGCAGCAATACCAAAGTCCTCCTCGCCCGGCGCTAAGAAAGCCCGACAGTTTTTGTAGTATGCCGTAAGTTGATTGGATTGTACAGCGTGCAGGAAGAGCGTTTTCGCCTGGGAGGATCGGAGCTGGCTACGCTGGGACAGCTGTTCCAGCCGGGTGAGTTCGGGACCGTCACCGATAATGACCAGGTTTCTGCCCAGCTCTGCACAGGCAGCAATCGCCAAATCAATCTTTTTGTAGCCGACCAGCCGCGCAACCACCAGATAGTAGTCGTTGGCAGTGATGTTGGCAGCTTTGAGCGGAGGCGGCAGTTCGTCCGTCTCTCCAGCATCGACAGGAAAGTCGACTGGCGGATAAATAACTGGCTCAGTGGGTCGCTGGTAGTACGTCTGACAGCGCTCGGCGACTAGTTGGGAGATCGGAATGTAGATGTCAGGCCTTTTGGCTGCAGCCTGATCCCACCACTTCAGGTAGCGAAAGAGTGGTCGTTGAATCAACTCCAGTACTCCTGACTGTTGATACTCGGCTTCGTGGCTCCACAGATAGCGAGTTGGCGTCAGCAGATAACAGAGATGCAGCTGATGGGGCTTAGTCAGGACACCTTTGGCTTCGGCACTGGTGACTGAGATGATCAGGTCATACTGATCAAGCTCAAACGACTCAAACGCTAACGGCATCAGGCCAACGTACTCACGGTGATGTGTTTTAGCCCTGGGAAGCTGTTGGACAAAGCTTGGGACAACCTGAAAGCTCTTGGCCCAACCCACCCTGTCCGAGTCATAGACGGACGTAAATAACGGCGCGTCGGGAAAAAGGTGATGAAGGCTTTGGAGGACATTCTCAGCTCCGCCATAAGGGGTGTTAACTCGATCATAGACCAGCGCAACTTTGGGTGAAGGAATAGCTTTTAGCATTAGAGTTCAGTAAGGGCTTCTTGATAGACGGCTAGCGTTTGCTGAGCCATCGTGGACCACTGATACTGACGGGCAAACTGAACGGCCGCTTTGCCGTACTTGGCGCGGTCAAGGTTTTCGACGCGCTTGACTGCAGCCACAAATGACGGTACCTCCTGGGGAGCAAAGAACACCGCTTGGTCTCCGTACACCTCCCGAAACACAGGAATATCGGAGGCAACTACTGGCGTGCCGGCTGCCATCGCTTCCAGCCCAGTCAGCCCAAAACCTTCGGAAAGAGAGGGCTGTACCAGCGCGGTCGCTTGGTGAAGTGTGTGGGCGACGTCTGCATCATCTTGATATCCCAAGAACTCTACTCTCTCTTCCAAGTTGTTTTCTCTCACATAGTCACGGAGCTTATCTTGGAAGGCAGACCGGGCGCTGATAATCTTGAGAGTGTAATCAGGTAACTGTTTGAGTGCATCAATAATGACTCTGACGTTTTTGTGTGGATAAAGAGATCCTAGATAGACAAGATAAGGATGGGGTGAGGTCCCGGGGTGTGACTGGAAGAAACGCTCATCAACGCCTTCAGAGATGACTTTCAGCTTGTCCTTGGTCTCGGGATAGTAGTGCCTGACTTGGTCAGCGACAGTTTGGCTGGGCACGATCAGCTTAGCGGCGTGGGCTACTGCAGTGTTTACCGTTAAACGGTACATTAAGTACTTTGGCCAGTACTGCCACAGCGGCAAAGTGGTGACGTCGGTACCTCGATACTCATGCCAAAGGAGATCGTGGATAGTAACAACTAGGCGGCCCTGATACAACAACGGCACATTGAAGTGCGGAACGTGCAGCAGATCAAGGTTCTCCCGCGAGAAAAGTCCCGGGAGGTGGAGCTGTTCACTCAGGGAGTAGTGGCGAACCGAGCTAAACACTAATTTGAGGTGAGGGGTCTCTTTCCATTTGCCTAAGACTTGTTCGGCCTGCTCTAGGTCACTAAAAAAGAGGACCCATTCACACTGATTCGGGAGCTGGAGTAGTTCCCGAATCAGATTCTCAACATAACGGCCAATGCCTGCGTGCCGCCTGCCTGCCAAACGGCAGTCAAGGCCGACTCGATAGACTTTCTTTGGCATGGTCTGGTGAAAGCAGCTTAGGCTCTCTTTGTTTTCTTGGTTTTGGCTGACTTCAGTTTTTCAGCGAGTAAGCCGACACTTTCAGCTGAGCTGCGTCCGGACCTAGTAGACATGGAGACTGGCTCGCACTCGTCACAGTCACAGACACCGTCACAGCAGTGATCGCCATGAGTGGCAATCAAGTCATCAAGTTCTTTTTCCAGTTTCTTGATCTTGCTCAGCCGACCCATGTTGGTGAAGACCACAAAGAGGAAGTAACCAACACCTACTAGGAACGCTGCCACTGGAATGTACTCCAAGAGAGGTGGAACCTCTGTCAAAGTTGTCTGGTCATAGGCGTAGCGAAGCAGTAAGTTAGGCAGAAACGCCGAAGTGAATAAGGCAAAGACGAAAACGGCAATCGACTCCACTGCATAAAGAACTTTGTCCTGCCGGAGTTGAGAGATCTTAAATCGTAGTTGATCGGCACTGTGCATGAGGCTCCTTTTTTAATTTGTGCTTTCTATTGTACTCAATTGTAACCCGTTTTCTGTTTCATCGGTGGAACCAGAAAGCAGCGGGATTAACTGCGTGTCTTCCACCACACAAACCCTTGAACAGCCCATCGGACAAAGAACGGATACCTGTCCTGATAGTGTTTGTCAAAGTATTGTAGCATCGTCTGATAAAAGTGGCTGGAAGTCTTCTTGGAGAGCTGAGTGTCTTGATGCCCTCGACCAGATTTATACTTATGATGGATCACAATCACTTCCGGGTGATAGACGACTTGAAAACCATGGTCCCGGAATCGGCGACACCAATCAAGATCCTCAGCATACATGAAGAATCGCTCGTCCAAGTATCCCACTTTTTCCATGGCTGAGGTACGAACCATCATCGCTGCACCACTGCAAGCATCAACTAGGTGGATCTGATCAAGGTCTTTGTAGGTCTGGTGATATTGAGCAAAAAGCGGTGAGTGCGGGAAGAGTTTTTCGAGTCCACTAAAGTAAGTTAGACTTGCCCAGATTGTAGGCTCACCTCGGTGGCTGGCCGGATCCAGCTTGCCGTTGGACAACAACACTTTCGGTGAACAGACGCCGATCTCCGGCCGCGCGTCCATGTAAAACACCAGCTCATCAAGATTAGAATGTGGGCTGAACTCAACGTCAGAGTTCAACAGCATTGCATAGCGGCTCTTGACCCTCTTGAGTGCAAGGTTGTTGCCAGCTGCGAAGCCTTTATTCTCGGCTGCCTTGATGACTGTGACCCACGGAAACTTTTGGCTGATGAGAGCAACGGAGTTGTCGGTGCTAGCATTATCGACCACTACTACGTCGGCTTTCAACTTTGTCTGATCAAGGTACTGCTTTTTCAGACTCTGTAGCGCTTTGGCGATCCAGTCAGGAGTGTTGTAGTTCAGAAAAATGAGTGTTACGTCGGTCATGATAGTACTGAGCTGCTGTCGCGCTGTGCCTGGGAGGCCATGTTCAAATAGATATGGTCGAGCTTCTGCGCGATGTAGTCCCAGTCATAGCGAGTCTGTACAAACTCTTTTCCGTTCTTGGCCAGTTTTTTCTGTAGCTCAGGATCTTTGAGCAGTTGAATAGTGAGATGGGCCAGCTCCTCGGCCGAGTTGCCGATCAGGACTTGAATACCATGTTCAACCCCCAGTCCCTCGACTGCCAGTTCAGAAGCAACGATGGGTGTCCCCGCTGCCATTGCTTCCAAGATTTTGTAACGGGTACCTTTACCGCTAAAGACGGGTGCAACTAACACGTGTGCTCCGCAAAAAGCATCACGGATATCGGGAATTCCGCCGGTGATCGTAATAGAGGTGTCTTTTTTCTGATATTCAAATACTTCTGGCGTTGGCGCGTTACCAACAATCCACAGCTTCACAGACGGGATCTTTTTCTTGACAATCGGCCAGATATTTTCAACCAAAAACTTGACCGCCTCGACGTTGGGCAGCCAGTTAAAGGTGCCAACGGAGAGAATAGTCAGGTTCTTGGGCAGCTTCCGCTCTTTTTCGGCAAACCACTTGACGTCGACGCCATTTGAGACGACCTGGATTTTGCGCGGTTCATGAATAATACTGTCAATGAAGTCTTTATCTTCTTGGCTCATGGTGATTAGCTTAGTGCAGCTACGCCAGTAGTACTCTTCCCACTTGCGGATCTTGGCGATGTCCAACTTGAGAATCTGGCGCAGCGGCCAAAAGGTCACTTTATCCGCATAGCTTTCATAACCCAAGTACTCGATCGTCTGTTCGACTAAGATAATCGGGATCTCAGTCCGCGGAATATTGGGCATCATGTAAAACGTCTCCGCGTGAATCAAGTCATAGTGCTCGGCGCGTAGCTCTTCTTCTACTGCCCAGATAGTCTGGGGAACGTGGTTACGGATGACTAGGAATGGAAAGCTGGAAAAGGCAGTATAAAAAATGTTCCGCAGTGTAAACGGTTTTTGTGATCGCTTAAAAACGCGAACTTTAGCACAGTACTTTTCCAGTTCTGGAATGTACTGACGCTCGCTCTCTTCCTTAATCAACGCAAAGAGGGTCACGTCGTACTTAGTGGCCAGTTTTTTGAGCAAGTTATACGTTCTGATCTGCCCACCCGAGAGCAGCGGGTACGGCAGGTACGGCGTCAGCATTAAGATTTTCATGGTGAAAGCTTGATAATAATGTGGTTACTGTTTTTTTCAATCAGCTGGAAGCGTCGCTCAAGCTCTTTTGCCTCGTCATCGTAGGCGGTGCTGGCGTAGTAGGTCGCTCCTTGCTCGATCTTGTGGTCAATATCCCCTCCCAACGTCCAGCCAGTCCGATTGGCTTGGAAAAGCGGAGCGGTATCACTCATCGCTGGGATAATGACTTTGGCATCGGGCGGGGTCAAGCGATCAACTGCTTGACCGACCTGTTCCCAATCCGGGCGCGTTCGGTAGAATCCCCAGACAAACTGACGACTGATCAGGACCATCGTGATAAAGAGGGCAGCTGTCACACCAATGCCTGCCCACTTCCAGTCGCGGTGATGGAAGAAGTGATAGATCACCCACAACCCCTGCCCCACCGCCAACGCTACCACGGGCAGCGTAATACTTTGATAGTAGTCATGGCGAACGTTGCCGGTGGCAATCACGACTAGGTACAGCAGCACACAGCTTCCCCAGACAATGAGCAGCTCGCGCATCTTGTCTTTTTTGAGTAGGCTGGCCAGCACCACCAGGTTTCCGCCACCCAAGATCATCTTGGTATAGCGCTCCCAACCCAGCCAGCGAAACCAAGCGGGCCTGAGACGAATACCGTCCCCATTGAACAGCCAGTCTGAGGCAGGGATTCCTTCAGGAAACTGTTGAATCCACGTTCGCCACCAGATCATAGGGGCAAGGGTCAAACCATACAGATAAAGGAGTGGCTGATAAAAGACGCGCTCCCGATAGTGACGAAGTGCTAAGTAGCCCATTACTGGTGCAAAGAACAACGCGAACGGTTTGAGCAGCAAGGCTAAAGCAAATGAGATAAACGACAACAGGTACCAACGTTTTTTGTGATCCTCAATCCAGATATCAAACGCTAAAACCGCGAAGGTGACACAGAAAGTAAAGCTGGGTTCCGGCAGAATAACTCTGGAGTAGTACACAGCGTACGGCAGACTGGCGAAGGTGAGAGCTGACAGATAGCCGACTGCTGGGTTGGCCCATCGTTTCCCCAAGTAATACAGAGCCACGGTAGTTCCGAGTGAGCAAAGAATCGAGAAGAGTCGCGAGATGACGACCAGATCCAGACTCGGAACAGTCCGCAAAATTAGAGCCAGAAAGGCGTTAATAAAAGGAAACTCCACCATCCGATAACCTTTAGGATTATCTTTACCGGACTGAATGTTTCCGAGATCCTGGTAGGTGGGGTGCAGCAGATCGATGCCATGTTTGACGTACTCTCTGGTAACGGAAGCGGTGTCCGCTTGTCGGAAGGAGTGCCAGTCTGTTAGTGAGGTGGTCAGACCAAATAGCCGCAGACCCAACGCCAGGATGACGATGAAGATCAGGAGCCAGTTAGGCTCGAGTGGTCTTTTTGGATTTGGCTTTGACATGTCTGGTGACCTTTTTGTTTAACTTTAAGATCGGCGGGGTGTGTGGAATGATGGTGTTGTTCGCCGTACTGACATTATGATCCCTGACGGCCAAGTAGCCAAGGAAGAGTCCGGCCAACGCCCAGTAGGTCTCGGCGACTTTCGACGCCGCAAAGACGTCAATATAGATAGCATTCAGTAGCAAGCCAATACTGCCACCAAGTAAGCCAATACTTAAAGCACTCACTAAGTAGTCGTCGTCACGCAAGTTTCGTACTGCCATGTAGAGAACGATGCCCACACAGCCATAGAAGGTAATGAAACCAAGCAGTCCTGTTTCCCCCAGCGTTCGCAGGAAGTTATTATCGGTACTGTCGGCTTCAGTGAACTGGTCAACACCTTCTTTGGTTAAGGTCGCATAGCCGCTGCCGGTCAGGGGATTGGTCAGGAAGCCTTCAATTGCTCTGGGCCAGAGTGTTTCCTGACGGATACAAAGTGACAGCTCCTGTTCTAGAGCACACTTTGAGTAAACCCGCGGTTTGGAAATGGTGGTGTAAATAACTTCCCCCTCTGCCGAGACGGAGGCTACCACTACTTCATCTGGAATGTCTTCATAGACGCCTGCCGGAAGCTGTGGTTTGGGTGACGGCGTTGGCGAAGGCTGACTGGTGGGGCGGGCAGGAGATGGGGGTTGATCCACCTGGCTGGCGACGTCGGCAGTGGCGGCAGCAGCTGCGGCCACGTCATCGGTAGAGATTCCACCGCTAGGTGGTTCACCCTTGGGAAGCCGTTCGTGCAGTTGCTCTGGAGAAAGCGGCAACATAGCCAGCGTCTCGTCGGAAATAATGGCTTTCCGTTGATTACTCAGTGAGTCCACCACCGACTTGAGTGCAGGCTGACTGTTGATGACATGGCTAAGCCGTTCAGTGAGATCTGCTCCAAAGTAGTAGAACAGCAGCGAGCTCATCACCACAAAGACGACGGTTCGACTGATTAGAAACCAAGCTTTTTGTTTCAGCGTCGGACGGGTCAACATGGTGGCAAAGATGACGATGAGTACGCCGGCCACAAAGGCCGCAAACGGAGTTCGTGAAGCACTCAGAATCAACAGCCATGTTCCAATCCAAAAGACGATGTGCAAGAGTGTGCTCAACAACCGACGACGCACCCGATAAGCCACGGCCAACAATAACGGCAGAGCAACGACCAGATAGGCTGCCATGTCGTAGTGTCCGGCAAAGGTAGACTGTACACGTGCATATTGAGTGAGGTATAGGACAATGCCTTTGCTGAACTCACGATTCATCGTCGAGTAAACCGGCCAGTAGAAGTACCGTTGACCGTAACCATAGACAGAGATAGCTAAGACAGTCAGCGCAAAAATCGAAACAGCCAAAACAAGCTGACTGCGCTTTTTAATGGAGCCGTATAAGATAAAAAACAGTGAGAAGTACTCCAGATATCTGAAGTAATGCAGCAGCGTTTTGCCCACATGGAGTGGTTGCAGCGGGATAGTTTTAATGACAAAAATCGCCACCAATGTTGAGACCAGTCCGACAATCGCATATGCAACCACCATCCACAACATAGCCGAGACAAATCGAACTTTCTTGCGCAACAGCTGGATAAACCAAACCAGAACCGCGGTACCGATGGCCAAGTCTTCAAGACGGACCCGGACAATGTACTGCTCGATCGGACTCCAGAGCGGAATCTTGGGATACAAGGGAATAAAGGCAAGTAAGAAACCCGCCAAGATAATTAGGATGTTGTCATCAATCCAGGTGGCAATACTCTTGAGACGGTTATTCATAGATAGCTCACAGCGAACGAACCACCTGACGTGCCTCTCTATAGATGGCCGCTCGGTGGGTGTCACGGATCATTGTACCAAACAGAACGATTCGCAGCAGTACTCCCAGCTGGATCAGCCACTTGGCAACGCCCTTTTGCCAGATGGGCTTGTGCTTTGCCCAGATGTAGAGATACCCCTTCAACTCGCCAATGATCGCGTTTCTCGAGGAAGAGCTGGCACTGCCAAAGTGAGTAATCTTAGCTAACGGTAAGACGGCGACATCCCAGTGGTGAAACCTAGCCCGCATGCAGAACTCGATGTCTTCGCCATACATAAAGATGTTGTCGTCCAGGGGACCAATCTCGGCCAGGACCTCTTGACGGGTCATCATGGCTGTCCCGCCTACCCAGTCTTGCTGAAAGATCTTGTCTGTATGTCTCCTCGAGTTGTGACCAGTGTGCTGGGTCGAGGGTAGCAACTTTCCGATCAAAGGCAGGTCGTCCAGCAGTAACATGTGGACGGCCAGTGAGAGGAGTGTCGGGAAGGAGCCACCTTGAGCTTGGGAAGTGCCATCAGGATTAAGAAGTTGTGCCGAGAGGATCCCCAGACGATCGAGCTTGTCACTCGTCCGCTCCAGAACTGCCGTCGGAGCATCCAGAGAATGTTTCTCAAACTCCTTTATCATTCTGTCTAAGGCATCATCAAGGACAACAGTGTCAGAGTTCAGGAAAAGAAGGTACTTGCCAGTGGCTTTAGCCAGTGCTTTGTTATTAGCAGCCGAAAAGCCCAGATTATCTGAGTTTTCGATCAGATGAAGTGTGCTCTCTTTTTTTTGAAGAGTCCGAACTGCTTCCGGAGTTCCATCCGTGGAGTGATTGTCGACTACCCACACTTCTGTCTTATCTTTAAGGGGAGTGGAGTGCTGTACAGACTTTAGGACAGACTCAATCGTTTGTAGAGTGAGGGCTTTGGTGTTGTAGGAAACGATGATGACGGACAGCAACATATTTTAATCAATATCTCGTACGGACTCTCTCACTGGAACCAGCGTGCTCTTCCCAATCGATAGTGAAACTCTGAGAGGCCGCGGTCAGCAATCTCTTTGGCTGGAACGCCACCGACAACTTTGCCAGCTGGAACGTCTCTGGTGACAACTGCGCCGGCCCCCACCACTGCTCCCCTACCGATGGTTACGCCGGGTAAGATAATAACGTTCGGGCCGATAAAGACATAGTCTTCGATCGTGATCTGGCCGTCGATGGCTCGAAACTGTGGATCGCGGATATCGTGCTGAGAGTTGAAGAGCATGGCGCCCGTCGCGATATCGACATGATCGCCAATCTTAAGTGGAGCTCGGCCATCGAGCACCACTCGCTCACCCACGATCGTATCTTCCCCTATCTCAATATGACGGGGGTCGTAGACACGAACTCTCATATGAAGGGTAGAACCTGGTCCGATCTTCATCCCGCTTAGACGATAAAAAAATCTTCGGAAGTGATGGAGGGGAACTTCCCCCACTCCCCACCACAAAAATCCGGTCACGAACTCCAGCCAAATCGATGCCAGCCGGCCCATCCCTTTCTGCATTACCTGACTGTTGGAGAGTGTTTGTCCGTGTTTATCTTTCAACATACTTGACAGTATAGAACATTTAGATAGCCGAGGCAGGTGGTGTTTTGCCGAGATGCGCATAACCGCGGGTCGAGATTACCCGCCCTTTAGGAGTACGATTGATAAAGCCAATCTGGATCAAGTATGGCTCCAACACCTCTTCAATGGTTCCGGGATCCTCGCTTAAGGTCGCGGCAATCGTTCCTAAGCCCACTGGCCCACCGCCATGTTTATCGATGATCAGTTGCAGAAAGCGGCGGTCATTCTCATCTAGGCCGAGCGGATCAACACCCAGCCGGTCGAGTGCCTGACGAACGATGGTGGGGGTAATTTGATTATTGGCTCTGATCTGACTGTAGTCGCGAACGCGTTTGAGAAGTTTCAAGGCGATACGGGGTGTCCCCCGGGCGCGTTGGCCGATTTCGAGTGCGCTCTTGTCATCAATGGAAACCTGCAACTTCTGCGCTGCCCGCTGAAGGATCGTCAACAGCTCCTCAGGTTGGTAGTACTCCATCCGGTGAATCACCCCAAAGCGATCGCGAAACGGGCCAGTCAGCGCACCGAAACGGGTGGTCGCGCCCACCAACGTAAAGCGTGGCAGGTCGAGCCTAATAGTTCGGGCCGACGGGCCTTTCCCCAGCACAATATCCAGTGCAAAGTCTTCCATAGCAGGATAGAGTGTCTCTTCCACCGCTTTGGGCAGTCGATGGATCTCGTCCACAAACAGCACGTCGCCAGGCTGAAGATTGGTCAGAATAGCTGCCAAGTCACCAGCCTTGGCGAGCGCGGTACCGGAAGTCATCTTAATGTTGGTCCCCATCTCTTTGGCAATCAAATGAGAAAGTGTGGTCTTGCCCAATCCTGGGGGGCCGTACAATAAGATATGATCGATCACTTCCTGACGAGCTTTGGCTGCTTCAATCGCAATTTGGAGAGACTCTTTGACCGCAGTCTGTCCATAGAACTCATCCCAGTGACTTGCCCGCAGGCTGGTCAGTAAGACTTCGTCTTCAGTAACAGACTCCAGTGCCGTATGTGGATCAAAGCTCTGATCAAAAGATGAGCTGTCTGTTGGTGGTGTGGTGCGGTCGTCAATCATTACGTTCGAGTTAACTGCGGCAGAGCGGCTTTAATCGCGGCTGCAGTGGTTTGGTTTTCAATATCAAGCTGCGGTAACACTTTATCAATATCCCGTTCGGCAAAGCCTAGCTGCAGGAGTGCTTCTTTGACCTCCTGATGCTGTTGTGAAAGCGGCTGGAGGTCCAGATCTTTGAGTGAACCGAGCTTACTGCGCAGTTCAATAATAATTTTTTGTGCCAACTTTTTCCCGACGCGGGGCACCTGACTGAAAAAGCCGATGTCTGCCTGTTGAACAGCCGTCACAATCTCGGACGGTGAGAAGTTCAGGATCTGAAGCGCAGTCTTTGGGCCGACACCTGATACATCCAGTAGCAGTTCAAAGACCGACTGTTCTTCTTTATTGGCAAAACCAAACAGCTCCAGTGCATCCTCACGGACATGGGTGTGCACAAACAGCTCAATCTGGCCGTCACTGTCCACGTGTTCATAGACTCGCTCCGGAATCTGAACACCGTAGCCGACGCCATGGCAAATGACGATCAAGCCTTGAGGTTGGCGAACGGCTTGGCCTTTGAGATAAGAGATCATACGCAGACTATACACTAAAACCCGAAGCCAGCTAATGCAAGCCTTCAAGGTTAGGAGTGCGGATGGCCGTCATGGCTACGCCAACGGCATCAATCGTATCGTCAAGTTCGTCACTCACTTTCTGATGCAGTTGTGGAGAGACCGGTCCTAACTGGAGCAGTACCATCTTACGCATCGCAGTCTTATCAGCCTTGCCATTGCCGGTAACAGAACTCTTGACTGTGCCAGGGTTAAACTGACGCACGGCCATGTGACGCTGCAGAAAAAGTGCCATCGCTAGCCCTCGAATCTCTGCTACCGGCAGTGCCGTCGAAACGTTCCGCGAAAAAAACAGCTGCTCCATGGCGGCAGTCATCGGTGAGTATTTCTCTAGAATCCCGCTCAGCTCGTCCAGAATCTGCAGGTATCGTTCCAGGCGCGGCGCTTTGCGATTGGTGACGATACAGCCGCAATCTAAAAGAAGCTGCTGGCCATTGAGCTGCGAAAAGACCGCCCAGCCGAACCGGTCGTAGCCAGGGTCGATACCGATGACGATCTCAGGGACAGGTTTTACCATGGTTGGTCGCGACCTGGATCAACTGATCCAGGATGATCTGTGCGGAGTCCTTCCAACTAAACTTGTTGAGTTGCAGCCGTCCTTTTTTGAGAAGTGCCGCTCGCTCTTTTGCTTTCAATCCAAAAATTTTTCCAAATGTGGTGGCCAGCTCTTCCGTATCGGTAGGTGAGACTTGAAAACCGGCATCGCCTACAACTTCCGGCAAGCTGGAGGTGTTAGCCACAATCGGCAGCGTCCCGGCCGCCATGGCTTCAAGTGGTGGAATACCAAAGCCCTCGTACAAGCCGATCAAGACGGCACAACAGCTTTTGCGATACAAAGCAACTTTTTGAGCATCAGTCACGTAACCGAGTAAGTGAATCCGCTCCCTAAACCGAGATCGCTCCACAGCTTTGAGCGTGTCGTTGGCTAACCAGCCAATCTTGCCAGCAATCACCAGCTGCGGCTGTTCTTTTTTCTTGTAGTGTTCGCTGAACTGCTCGAAGGCATGAATCAGCCTCACCAAGTTCTTGCGCGGTTGGAGGGTACCGACATAGAGAATGTAAGGCTGAGTAATACCAAGCTCATTCTTGATCCACGTTGCGGGAACCTTGGCTGTCTTCTCCGGAATCTCCGGCAAACTCGGATAGGCTACAAAGACATTTTCTGGTTTAAGTCTGTACTCTTTGACGACCGAGTCTTTAGTGAACTGACTAATCGTCAACACTCTGTCGGCGTGTTTGACGCTGTAGCGCGTCCATTCCTTGAGTTGCAGCAAGTCTTTTTTGCGGAACTGTTTGGGGAAACGCAAAAAGCCTAGGTCCATCACTGATGAGATGTATGGGACAGCACTCACCCGGGGTGCGTAGTGTCCCGGTGTAAAAAAGACGTCGTAGGTTTTTTGATGAAGGAAAAGGTACATCGGCAGGCCGAGCTGGGTCCAGAATGGTCGAGGCTTAACTACCTTGTATCGCCATCCTTTTCTCTCTGCTGGCAAGTCCGCCAGACATGATGAAGAAAGTAAGACCGTCCAGTGATACTCTTCCTTGCCACGGGTCAGCTCTTCTAGCGCCACCAAGAGCTCGAAGGCATAGACATTACTGCCGACCCGTTGGGTGACGTTTGCTTCATTTCCATCAATGGCAAAGTGATACATAGCTTGATTGTAGCGAGCGCTAATGGCCTTGCCTACCGCGGCCTCATTTACCGCTGAGCATGCAGTTGGATGGCTTTCCGATACACTTTACACGTTTCTTCAGCTACCCGCTGCCAGTTAAAGAGCTGCAGCCGGATAATCATCTGCTGGAGGCGCCGCCTGCCTGCTTCATTGTTTTCGGTTAAGACCTTGACGATCCCTTTGCGAATGCTTTCCACTGAAGTGGGTTCGACCAGTTCAGCAGCGTTGCCGGCAATTTCGGGCATGGCAGAAGTATTTGAGGTCACCACCGGCGTGCCGAAGTGAAAAGCCTCCAGAATCGGCAAGCCAAAACCTTCATACAAACTCGGGTACAACAGGAGTTCGGCTTCCCCATACAGAACGGCCAGCTCCTCGTCAGTCACTTTTCCTAAAAAGCGTAGCTGGGTACTTTGCAGTTTTTCTTGCAGTTCTTCAGTCTGATCCCACCCGGCTGCGCCGGCCACAATCAGCTGAACGTCTTGCCGGAGTGGCCACCATGCCTCAATTGCCCGACGTAAGTTTTTGCGTGGCTCGCGGGTACCAACGCACAAAATGAATGGCTGATTCAACTGCAGTTGCTGTTTGATCTGTTCTTGCCGTTCTTCTGTTAAACGTTGACTGACTTGGAGTGATTCGAGCGGCAAGCTCTCATAGACGACATGGACATCCTGGGGTGGAAAGTGGAGTAGCTCAATCACGTCACGTCGTGTGGCTTGGCTGACAGTAATGACCTGCGCCCGCTGTTGGCGCAGTACCTTCCAAGAGTGCTGATGCAGTTTCACTACTTTCGGTAAGGCTGTTTCGGGGTAACGAAGAATGGCCAAGTCGTGAATGGTAGAAACGAGTGGCAGATCTTTATCGGGAGGTTGGAGCCAGTCCCAGGAGTGAAAGACTTCCACATCCGGAAAGATCTTGCGGATGTGGTTTTTCCCTAAGCTGTTCCACAAGAACTCTTGAACTTTGGGCGGATACGACTGGATCCGTGCTTGATGTCTTCCGGAACGGAAACGACAAACTTCCTGGGCAAAATCCTCCAAGCGTTGCTTCTGGCGCATGCTGGTACCGTACAGACGTAACTCCACGTCGCTACGCTGGGCCAGTGCTTGCACTAGATTACTGGTATATCGAGAGACACCGCGGTCGTAGATGATGGGAGTGATATCAATTCCGATTTTCATAACAAGTAGGACAGTATTCTGAAAAACCAATGATTTGTCCAGCCCGAGCGAAGACGCGGATCATCCCCAAAGGGGCATTACCGGGGATAACGCCGACCTGCTGAAAGCCGTACCGCTCCAGGTCAGCCTCAATCTGATGCTGTGGGTCTGTCAGATCACGCAGGTAGTCAAAGACCAAAATAAACTGGTAGTCAGTCAGCTGTTTGATAATCTGTCGATCGGTCGCTAGAGGATCTTCACTGACCACAAAAACTCCGGTAGCAGCGGTCGGAAATCTACCGTTGTTGTACCACTGCCAACTGGCAAACTGATCAGGAAAGGCAAACAAGACAATGCTGTTATTCGGGTCATACTTCTCTTCAATATATGCTTGGACCTCGCGCCAGTTTTCGCGTTGATACTTGGTCTGGGTATAGTAGGAGAAGCTAGAAAAAAGGTTGATGCTGAGGATTGAACCAGCCAGTAGGAGAGCCGCTGCTTGAACAAACTTTGTTTTTTGCTGAAGAGCTTGGGTGACGAGTAGGCTTATTGCCAGATAAAAAGCAGGCAAAGCAAATAAAACGCGTTTAGGCTGCAGCACGGGTACCACAAACGAAATAACCCAGGCGCCCAGTACCGGAATAATCAGCCAACAGATAGTCAGCCCCAAACCTTTCCGAATGACTGGATTGTTTTGCAGCGCCCACATCAGATATGCTCCGGTCGCAGCAACTTCCAGAAGTACCAAGATAAATATCGGCTGAACTGCCAAGTCAAGTACCCCGAATACGAACTTGCCGCCGGTCAGGCTAAGTGAGCGGAACTGGTCAAAGCTGACCACGTTCTCCCACCCCGTGAACTCATTTCTTAGCTGTTGTCCGGCTTGGAGTTGGTCGATAAACGAAGGAATCCACGGAGCAAAAGCCAAACAGACCAACGTAGTGGTGAGCAGAACACGTTTGAGCAGCTGAGGATCTTTTCGGAACTGAAAAAAGAGAAAAACGAGCTGACCAACCAGAGCAAAGGGATAAAGGTAGGAGCTATACAGGCCAAGAATACTCCACACACCAAATACCCCCAGCTGCCTGGTCACGAGGCCAGCCGCAGAAGTTTCACTTTTCCGTTGAGTCAGCTCCAGCACCGCCCACCACCCCAGAACTGCGAACATGGCAGGCAGGCTGTAAGGGCGGAGCTCCTGTGAGTAGAAAATATGAAATGACGAGGTCGCCAAAAGGAGTCCGCTTAGCCAGCCTACCCTAGGTGAAAAGTATCGCCGGCCGATCTCAATCGTTGCCCAGAGCGTAATCAGTCCTGGCACTAAGGCTGCACCCAGTCTCAGCCATACTTCGCTCTTGGAGTACTGCAATAACGTAAAGACAAGTAAGTGGATCAGTGGCGGCTGAAAGTCATCTCGAATCTGGAGCTGGTGCGAAAACGGTCTGCTACTCTCCAACACTTGGGCTGCCTCATCCAGCCAAAACGAGCCATTCAACTGGGGTACCCTCATCAAAAATCCCAGTGTCAGCAGCACCATCATTACCGCAGCTGGTGAGAGGTTCTTGAGTTTTTTCAGCATCCTTTTCATTATCATCCCTTTTCCTCATTTGAAAAGACGCCTCCGGTACGCTATTTTCTCCCCGACTGACAATAGCTCTTTCCTTCGATATACTGCGAGCTATGCGAAACTCATTCTCTCAGGAAACCACTCAGCATTTTGCGGGCAAAAAAGTACTCGTTACTGGCGGAGCCGGGTTTATCGGCTCCCATCTAGTTGAGACGTTGCTTTCATTTGGGGCTGAAGTAACCGTTGCTGATAACTTTCTGACTGGTTCCCGCCAAAATCTAGCAGGCCTTTCTTCCCAGCTCATTGAAGCAAATATTAATCAGCCAACTACAAACTACCTTCCCAGCGATTACATTCCTGATGTCATTTTTCACTTGGCTTCCCCAGCTAGTCCACCCAAGTACCAAGCTGCTCCCATAGAAACCTACCTGGCGAACAGCATTGGCACTCACTACCTCCTCCAGTTTCTGAAAGAAAAGAATCCAGCTGCTCAGTTTTTATTTGCCAGCACGTCTGAAGTCTATGGCGATCCCAAAGAGCATCCTCAGGCTGAAACCTATTGGGGGAACGTCAATCCTAACGGACTGCGATCCTGTTACGACGAGGCCAAACGGCTGGGAGAGACAGTCTGTGGTGTTCATGCCCGTGAGTTCGGGATGGATGTTCGGATTATCCGTATCTTCAATACCTATGGTCCCCGAATGGATTTGAATGACGGTCGGGTCATCCCCGACTTTATTCAGTGCGGCCTCCAAGGCCAGCCGTTTAAGATTTACGGCGACGGTAAACAGACTCGTTCCTACTGTTATGTTGATGACTTAGTGGCAGGAGTTCTCCTGATGGTCGCTACCCCGGCTGCCAGAGCTGAAACCGTCAATCTGGGAAATCCCGGCGAACTGACCATCTTAGAAACCGCTCAAACCGTCCATAAGGTCTTTGCTGCTCTGGCTGGTCAGCCCGAGACCACACTGGAAGAGTCCAAGCTCGAGTTCAGGTCGTTGCCATCGGACGATCCGACTCGCCGTCGCCCGGACATCTCTAAAGCAAAACAACTGTTGGGCTGGGAGCCGGTAGTTCCTTTTGAAGAGGGACTCAAGTACACAATTGCCTCTTTCCAAAAGAAGTAAGGACACCCCAAAGTATGGTTAAGTCACGTTCTTCCCGCCAGCGCAACACCGAGCACTTTCTGAGTTTGATCGTGCCCGCCTACAAGCAAGAACAAACGATTATCGATAACTTGCTTGAGATTCAGGCAGTACTTGATCAGATTCGTTATGACTATGAAATCATTGTGGTTGTGGACGGGATGGTTGATCAAACCTTTCAAAAGATTGAACAAAAAAAGTTGGCCAAAACCACTTGTATTGCCTACAAACAAAACCACGGCAAGTCATACGCTATTCGACTAGGGATGAGTAAAGCCAAGGGTGACTACGTGATGTTTATTGACTCAGGCATGGAGATTGATCCGAACGGAATCTCGATGCTGATGGAACACATGGAGTGGTACGACGCAGATATCATTGTTGGGTCAAAGCGACATCCTGCCTCAGTCATCAAGTACTCTACTTTGCGGAAGATCCTCAGTTATGGCTACTACTACTTTGTCCGGCTCTTCTTTGGGTTGAATGTCCGCGATACCCAGGCAGGCATCAAGATCTATAAAAAGAAAGTACTGGAGAAGGTACTCCCGCGCCTGGTTGAGAAAAAGTTTGCTGGCGATCTGGAAATTCTGGTTGTTTCCCGCTCGCTCGGTTTTCGGCGCATCTACGAGGCCCCAATTAAGCTCAACTATGAGTTGAGTGGGGTGACCTCTGCCGCAACGTTCAAAGCAATCACCGGCATCTTCATTGATACGCTTGCTATCTTTTATCGGAAGAATATTCTTCACTTTTATAATAGAACGCCTCGGATTATCCCTTTTACTGATACGCTGTACGTTTATCATTCAAAGGATACGGAATCATGAAAAGAGTTCTCATTACAGGTGGTGGTGGCTATATTGGCTCGCATGCCGTCAAGTACTTCCTGGAACATCAGTGTGAAGTAGTGGTGATCGATAACTTCTCGCGAGGTTTTCATCAGCCACTGGATCTCCTAAAAAACGTAGGCTCTCTCAAAGTTTATGAAGCGGACCTGACTTCTTTTGACGCACTGCTCAAGGTCTTTGAAGAGAATGAGATCGACACTGTGCTGCACTTTGCCGCGTTCCTGTCTGTCGATGAGTCAGTGAAGCATCCTGAGCTGTACTTTAAAAATAATGTGGGTGGGACCTTAAACTTATTAGAAGCCATGAGAGTTACGGGTGTGAATAAGCTGGTTTTCTCCTCAAGCTGCTCTGTGTTTGGAGAGTCTCAGTACTTGCCGATCGACGAACAACATCCTCTCCAACCGATCAATCCGTATGGCGAAAGTAAGCTGATCTGCGAGAAGATGATCCGTTGGTACGTCCAGGCGCATCACTTCCGGGCCATCTCGTTGCGCTACTTCAACGTCTGCGGAGCAAGCAGCGATGGTTTGATCGGTGATAGCAAACGACCCTCTCCCCATCTGGTTCAAAATCTGGTGCGCGGAGCCATGGGCATTACCCCGTTTCATCTGACTTGTCCGACCGTTGATACGCCCGACGGGACCCCGATCCGGGACTACATTGATATCGAAGACTTGACCGCGGCACACTACCTTGCGTTCGAGTACCTCCAGCACCATGACGGTTTCGAGGCGTTCAATCTGGGTAATGGAAAAGGTTACTCCGTGAAGGAGATGCTTACCCAAGTTGAACAGATTTTCCAAGTGAAGATCCAGGCTGAGAAAGATAATCAGCCTCGGCAAGGTGAGTACGCCGCGGTCTATGCAGATCCGAGTAAGGCAAAGAGGATGCTAGGATGGGAAGTGCATCGGTCGCTGGCTGAGAGTATTCAAAGCCTGCAAAAATGGTACGACAAACACCCTCAAGGATATGACTACTAAGCCCGTTGTTTCCGTTCTGCTGCCCGCCTATAACGCTGAGCGGTACCTCCCCGGAGCAATCGAGAGTATCTTGGCGCAGAGCTTTGGGGACTTTGAGGTGGTGGTGATTGATGACTGTTCTACAGACGGCACATGGGAGCTAATCCAAAACTATGCTAAACAAGACAAACGAATAGTGGCTCTGCAGAATCAGCATAACCTCAAACTGAGCGGGACATTGAATCGAGCCATAGAAGCCGCTCGCGGAAAGTACCTTGCCCGCATGGACGCAGACGACTGGTCTTATCCAGATCGACTTGAGAAGCAAGTGAGCTTTATGGAAAAGCACCCGGAGGTGGGAATCTGTGGGGGGTCGATGGAGGTCTGCGATCAGAATCTGCAAGTCGTCAGTGTCCGTCGATATCATCAGACAGATGCAGAGATCCGCAGCCATCTTTTTCGCTACAGTCCCTTTTCTCACCCACTTGTGATGTACCGCAAAGAAGTCTTGGAGAAAGTCGGTGGCTACAGAGACGAGTTTAACCCGGCAGAAGACTATGAGCTGTACTTTCGGATCGGCATGATTTCCCAATTTGCTAACCTGCCTGATATTCTGCTGAAGTACCGGGTGATCCCTAAGTCGATGACTACAGGTGGGACTCGCAAGATGGAAGAAAAAACGATTGCAATCCGTTACCTCTATGCCGGAGCCTACAAGATGAACTGGCAAGATTTGGTGTACACTTGGTTGCACCAACTGACTTTGCTTTTCATCCCCAGTAGTTGGAAAATATGGGCATTCAATAAATTCAGAAACGTACTAGTTCAGTAAAGGAACTGCAATGATAGATCTCAAGCAGAAGCGGATTTTGGTGACTGGTGGCCGAGGTTTCCTCGGTAAACACTTAGTACGCTTGCTGACTGAGTGGCGAGGCGTTCCTGCAGCCAATATCTCCGCACCCAGCTTTGAAGAGGCAGACTTCCGCAAGATGGAAGACTGTTTGAGAACTACTAAAGAGGCCGACGTAGTTATTCACCTGGCAGCGAAAGTAGGCGGGATTGGTGCCAATCGAGAAAAGCCAGGCGAGTTTTTCTATGACAATCTGATGATGGGTGCTCAGTTAATGGAAGCAGCCCGCTTGAACAATGTCGAGAAGTTCGTGGCGATTGGC
The DNA here is from genome assembly GCA_019454415.1 of Patescibacteria group bacterium. Taxonomy (GTDB): domain Bacteria; phylum Patescibacteriota; class Microgenomatia; order UBA1400; family PJMF01; genus UBA924. The sequence continues at coordinate 58,300 of JACFOI010000001.1, forward strand.
ACAGTCTGCGCTTATCCCAAGTTCTGTCCGGTTCCCTTCAAAGAAGAAGATATCTGGAATGGTTATCCCGAAGAGACCAACGCGCCGTACGGCTTAGCTAAGAAAATGATGTTGGTACAGTCCCAAGCCTATCGTGACCAGTATAGTTTTAACTCGATCTTTCTCTTGCCCGTCAACATGTATGGACCGGGTGATAACTTTGACCCTCGCGTCTCTCATGTTATTCCCGCCCTCATCCGTAAAGTATCTGAGGCCAAAAAAAATCACTCGCCTGAAGTGGTAGTTTGGGGTACCGGGATTGCTACCCGCGAGTTCCTCTATGTAGAAGATGGCGCTAAAGGAATCATTCTAGCAGCAGAAAAATATGAGAAGTCGGATCCGATCAACCTTGGCTCAGCTTTCGAGATCTCAATTAAAGACTTAGTGGAGCTGATCTGTAAACTGATGAACTACGAAGGCAAGATCACTTGGGATACGACGAAGCCGGATGGTCAACCACGCCGCAAGCTGGATACCAGCAAAGCCACCAAGGAGTTCGACTTTACCTCCACGACCGACTTCTTAGCAGGACTGCAGAAAACGATTGACTGGTATGAAGAACACTCCCAAGCATAAACGCGTTGTTCTCGTCGCTCACAAGTACCTTACTCAACCGGATGACGACCTGGTGAGTTACCTCACCCAACAGCAGTATGACGACATACTGCACATCTGTCATAGCTTCATCGATGCGCCTGACCGGAAGAGTTACTACCGTTGGTACAAGGACGGGAAACTTTTTCAAGAGCATTTTTCTTGGGACTACAAGGGTTTGCCCGAGCCGTTGCTCTATCTGAAAGAGTATTTTTACACGTGTTGGTGGGTCTGGCGCACTCGCCTTCGGTGGGACACCTACATCGGTATGGATGGACTGTGCGTCTTGTTCGGGAATACCCTGCGAGCACTGGGTCGCGTCAAACAAACAGTGTTTTGGGCAATTGACTTTGTGCCTGAGGCCCGTTTTAGCAGCCGACTCAAAAACTGGGTCTATCACACTATCAATACCCATGGCTACGAACACAGTGACCAAATGTGGGACCTTTCCCCCCGGATGGCTGAGGCACGGGAAAAGTACTTAGGTTTTCCAGAGAGCAAGTATAAAGTCCGCCGGTTGGTGCCTTATGGTTCCTGGACAGAGCGGATCCGCCACTTTGCTTGGGCTGAGTGTAAACAACATCAGCTGGTCTTCATGGGTATTCTTTTGGAAAAACAAGGTGTTCAGCTGGTACTGCAAGCTATTCCAGAAATTATTCAACAGGTTCCCGACTTTCACTTCGTCATTATTGGCGGAGGGCCGTATCGTCAGGAATTGGAGAAGTTGGCAGATGAGCTCAAGATCTCTAAGTACTGTACCTTCACTGGCAAGGTTCCCGATCATGTCGAGCTGGAAAAGATAATCGCTGAGAGTGGCGTGGCAGTTGCTCCCTATATTGCCAAGCTAGATACATGGACCTACTACGCTGATCCAGGAAAGGTCAAAACCTATTTGGCTTGCGGTGTACCGGTAGTCTTAACCGACCTTCCTTGGAACGCCAAAGATATAGAGAAAGCGCAAGCTGGTGTTTTGATTCAGGAAACCCCACAAGCAGTCGCCCAGGCTGTTGTGAGAATCATGAAAACCAAAGACGGTGATCGATATCGAAACAACGCTATCAAGTTCGCCCAAAGCTACTCGTATGAGACAATGTTCAAACGAGTAGAGACATAT
>JACFOI010000001.1:60146-110054 GCA_019454415.1 Patescibacteria group bacterium
ATGAACATTTTGTTTCACCTGCCGGCCCCGCACACGATTTATGCCGGGCGCACAATCGTCAACGGCTATAAGCATGCCTTTGAGGATCTCGGGCACTCATTCCGTTTTCTGACTCCTGACGATGATCAGAAGCGCACGTTTGAAGAGTTCCAGCCGGATATCTTTTTCACCGGTATTGGACCACTCACCTTTCGTTACCTCGACTTAGAGATACTCGCAAAGGCAAAGAAGAAAGGGACACGGGTGTTTGTAAATACACCATTTTGGCACTCTCCCCTTTCTAAGTCACGGATTAACGAGGTGCCAAGTCTTTCGCAAAATAAAGAATGGATAGAGCTTATCAAGTCAGGAAAGTTCGGAGATCTCTACTACAACATCTGTGAGCAAGGCGATGACCGGATGAGTGGTTTTGAGGAAACGACAGGCTACAAACATCAGACTGTTTTGCTAGCAGCAGATAAGACACTTCTTTACCCGGAGTTTGACCAAAAGTTTCACGCAGATATTTCATATATAGGTACCTATCTCCCCGACAAGCGGAAGTTCTTTAAGGAGTATGTTTTTCCTCTGAAAGATTCTTATAGTGTCAAACTCTACGGACAGGACTGGACATTTTGGGAGAGACAGCTCGGTTTCGTTCAGAAGGTCGGACAGTACTTTAATCTTCCCATGCTCCGCTCCCTGCAGAAGCCGAAACTCTTACTCGAAGATGAACGAAAAATATACTCTTCATCAAAGGTTTGCATAAACATTCATGAAGAGTATCAAAAAAGATATGGAGATATTAATGAGAGAACGTTCAAGATCCTTTGCGCCGGTGGATTGGAAGTAGTAGATAACGTTCCGACCTTAAATAAGTACTTTGAAGATGGCAAGCAGATAGTTATTGCTAAGTCTAAAAGCGAGTGGTTTGAACGAATTGAGTACTTTATCTCTCATCCTGACGAAGCAAAAAGGATTGGTGAAGCTGGAAGAAAAAGAGTCCTGGAAAAACACACCTACCATCAAAGAGTCGCACAGCTCCTCGGACTCTAGATAGCTTTTTGGCCTTTGACCAAATCTTTCACCATATAAATAGAGTTTAATCCGTTATTAAAGACCTGCTTATAGCCTTGAGTTCTTAATAACTTATCGACGGAGTTCTCCAGCTCGTCACCCTTGTTTGATTCTACACATACCACTAACGGCCGGAACTTCTTCCAATTGTTGCCTTTCAGCACAATCAAATCCAGGCCTTCAGTATCAACTGACAAGAAATCGACTCGACGTTTTCCCACGTACTTTCTCATCACTTCACCAAGCGTAGCGGTTTTGACCTTCACTTTTGCCTCGAGTTCAAATCCTTCCTTGATGGCGGACTCAGCTTCCTGTTTAGAGAGCGTCGATAAAGTGCCGGGAATCATTTTATAGGAGGTCAACGTTCCGGCTCGATCACTGACTCCCAAGTTAAGGTTGGTATCTTCCGGCCTGGCAGCAACAAACTTTTGGTAGTTCTGTGGATCAGGCTCGATGTTGATCCCGCGCCAACCGCGTTCATAGAACCGCTTGGTATTACTAAAACGATTCGGGTCAAAAGCTCCTACGTCAACATAAAATCCTTCAGGACGATGGTTTAATAGTTTGTCGATAACTAGGTCTTCTTTGTTTTGGCTATAGGAGCGTAGGAACTGTCTATTCCACAACAACATCGTTTCGTAGATTCCGAACCAAAGCGTTTTTCGCCAGCCGTACATCCTTAACTTTGTCATGAGTTGTTGCATAAGTTTGCAGTATAACAGTTTGAGGAACACCTAGGATAACAACTTTCCGGAGTCATTCGTGCAGATTGCGTTACAGGGGGTAACCCATGTAAAGTAATAAAGCGGTTGGATACACTTACAACTATATTCAGGCATCCTTTCAAAATAAATGAAAAAAAAGTTCAAAGACACCTCGGATTTTTATAATAAACAGGGTTACTATGCTTGGGATCATCAAAGCTTTTCCCAAGATCGAGTCAAAAAGCTGACCAGTGAGTTAATAGTGGTACTTGCGCAGAACAAAAAACTGACAGTACTAGATTTAGGAAGTGGGACTGGCGAGTGGATATATCAAATTTCCCAACGTTTTCCCCAGCATTCTTACTATGGGTGTGACCTGGCAGAAAAAGTGATTACTCAAAACAAAAAGAACAAAAAAAATATTCATTGGTCCGTCCAAGACATTCAGAAAACCTCTTACAAAGATAAGATGTTTGATGTGGTCATTGCGGGTGAAGTGATTGAGCATCTTAGTGACACTGATTCGTTTTTGGCTGATATACACCGAGTACTTAAACCGAAAGGTCTCCTTTTTCTAACAACACCCAACCTGGCCTCTTGGTTAGACAGACGCATGTTATTGATGGGACTTCAGCCGTTCTCCACAGAGGTGAGTAACCTTTCCAGAACTTTTGGGAGAGAGAGCTTCTACAAACTATTACTGCTTCCCAGTAAGAGTGATTCGGCCGGACACCTGCGTTGTTTCACAAAAAAAGCTCTTTTTTCCGTGTTGAGTCACTTCCGTTTAGTGCCTGTTAAAGACATTCCCTGCCATGTCCATAATATTCTTCCCAACAAGATTATTACTCGATTGATGCCTTCGATGTCACAAAATATACTTGTGATTGCTCAAAAGGCATAAAACATGTCCAATATGCAGTTTTCTAAGAAGTATCTCTTCAGCTTTGGGCTGGTCTTTCTTTTTTATTTGCTTATTTCTGTTGTAATCTTTTTTCCCCGATGGCAAAACATTGTCACTCATTATGGAGCAGCTGACTTCGATACTGACGGGACTTTATGGTACTACTGGGCCAGGCTATTTACGGATGGACATCAGATTAACTTCAACTTTACAAATGAACTCGTTGCTTTTCCTTTTGGGTATGATGTTTCCCACATCCCCTACTTCAGCCTAATCTACGAACTCAACTTATTAGGGATGAGAGCGCTGGGAGGAGGCTGGCAGTCAATCGTTTTGGTGTCGAATCTGTCGACTCTGCTGAGTTACCCTTTGGCAGCCTTTACTGCTTTCCTCTTAACTTTTTATTTAACCAAGAAAACGTATCCTAGTTTTATTTCGGGATTAATCTTTAGTTATTCTTACTATCACGTGTTAATGGTGAGAGGCTCACTGTCACAAAACCATCTGGAGTTTATCCCGCTCTTTTACTTAACATTCTTATTTTTTTTAGACAAGCCCACCTGGAAGTCTCTCTTACTTTCCAGTTTTACATTCGCAGTTCTTTTTCTGAGTAATGCCTACTGGGCGTTCTTCAGCATAGTATTTACACCAATTTTTGTCCTCTTTTATGGAACTCGTTCTCTTCGTCAGCGAATACTGCTCGGCTTGGCTTACTATCCCAGCGCCATAGTTACTTCTATCGCTCTTAACCTCAACTATGTGTACTACCAACTCTACAACCTGAGTCCCTATCAGCTGCTGTATGTCTTTCCCAAAGCTGGTACCGTCAAGGATCAGCTGATCAGTACCTTGTCTTTCTTCTCCCCGTCTGCCAATGCGCTGTTTAGGCCCTGGGAGTATCTGGGAGGAGACCACTATCTCGGCTATACGGCAGTGCTAATTGCGTTGATTGGTCTCTTTATTCGCCGCAAACAGAAAGTCTTTGCGCTGTTCATGGCCGCGTTTTTACTGGCCATCTTACTCTCTTCCAGAGTGTCACCGTTCCTGGTCATTAATGAGACTTACTTTCAGTACTTCAGAGCATTTAGAGCAGTCTCGCGTCTGGTGATTTTTGCGTCACTTTTCCTCGGCATTTTAGTGGCTCTCTCCCTTGATAAGATCAAAGATTTAATCAGCCGCAACTTGCCAAAAACACTCAGGAAGAGAGCGATCATCGTGTTAGCACTTTGTTTCCCCCTCCTCATCTTGGTTGATGGAACTCCTGCTTCTACGCTTCACCCTCAAATGACAAACTTCCAGCGAATTGCCAATTTGTACCAGCCGATCAAAGAGAACGACGACATCCGACGGATAGCAGCCTATCCAATGGAGATCGACGGTGAGGATGGAGGCTTCCCCAGAAACTATCAACTGATTGGACAGATCATCCATGGCAAGACGCTCGTTGGCGGTAAGGATCGATTCATCACTCAGGCCAAAGGATTTGAGTCACAAATTAAAGACTTGAACGATCCGCAAGCCATTGATGTTCTAGATGCTGCTGATATTGATACGATTCTTATCTATCACAGAATGTACAGCCAAAGCGACGACGATATTCGTCGTTTAAAAGCAGATCCCCGTATTGTTTACCTGGGCACCTTCGAACAGCCGTTTGATGAAAATCGTGATCGATCAAGCAATGACCTCTCCAGGAAGTATTCACTCTTCCAAATTCGCGATGTTGTAGAAAGAAATCATGCTGGTGTGCAACTAAATCCTGAACTCACCTCAACCTTACCCTCGGAAAACATTACGGTTCAGAAAGTAAGTGCAACTCGATACGCAATAACCCTTCAGAATGTAAAAGAGCCGTTTGCGCTGAACTTCACAGAACCGTTTACTCAACAGTGGCAGCTCTTTGTCGATGGAAAATCGGAACCAGTTTTTCTGGCTGAGCGGGAAGTCTTTGAAAACTGTTGTAGTACCTGGAAGATAGATCCGCAACGTGACTTTCCAGCTCTCAGTTCAACTGATAGTCCAGAAAGTACTGCAGACCTCCACCTCAGCCTTGTGTATACCCCAGTTCGCTTTAACGTCATAAGTGAGTATGTGCGATGGGGCTTCCTCTTCTTGATTGCATCTGCCGTTTTTGTTTACCAGATCGTAAAGGGTATGAGGAAGAAAAATCAGGTATGAAAGTAATGAAGATACTACTAGCCTTGCTTACGATAAGTTGGCTGTTGAGTCTCGCCTTTACCTTTCAATTTCAGGTGCCTTCTCCGTCTCTAAGAACACTTGAGCTCCGTAGCCAGTTGAGCAAAAACAGTGAGCCCTATACATCTCTATTGACGCTGACAAACACTGATACCTTTGGTGTGCCTGCATATCCCTACGTTGACACTTCACCTACGCAGAAAAAGTACTTTTTTACTTTGGCCAAGGAATCTTATGACCTGCAGGAAGAACCAATTTTCTACGCCCACAAACGAATAGCTGAGGCAATCAAGTTTTATCAGGTCCTTTCCTATGAGGATTGGCAGCGCCTCCTTGATCACTATAAACGATATATGGGGCAACAGCTGGCAAAGATTGAGTCTTCGCCAAGTAGTTACGTCAGAGACACGCTCTATGCCCAGGCCTTTGAGTACTTAAAAAAACATACGGAAGATACTAAGGCCCTGGTGGCTAGTATAGGTAGTGATTCAGAGCGTATTAATCAATTGATTCAATCAACTTTTGGCGAACTCACTTCCCAATTCCCTGAGAGAATCCGTGATCAAAATACCTGGATTTTCTATCCTTTAGATATCGCGACGCAAAAAGAGTTTGGCGCTTACTACTTGACGGCTCGTTTGCCGGTTAGTAGCTCGAGTAGCCGTGTCAGGCTATACCTTAATGACAGAGAGCTTGCTGCTGAGACGGCAAGTACAGAGTCAGCCAAAATTGCAGAGGCGGGCCCCGTCCAGATTTCTTCCGTCGACGATACTTTTGTTTTACACGTAGTTGAAACTGCAACGGCGGCGGGAAGGGTGCGTCCCAGCCTCTACGCTCAGGAATCTTCAGCCTCTGCTACTCTGCCTGCATCCTTTAGTATTGAAAAGATCCGTCCGGGGGAGTACCGATTGAGGCTCTCTCACATGAGCACTCGGGACACAGAGTCGATGCTACATTCATTAGGAAGTGGATGGAGAGCTGCACTCGTCCAACAACAGGGTAATGAATCTGAATATGTAGTCAGTTTCTTCCCTAAACAGCTGCTTGATATCCTGGTCTTTGTTGCCTTGCCTTTCCTTATAGTATTGTGTGGAACAGTCGTGTTTTTCCATCGAGCAACAGTGAAACTTAAACAGCAGGTGGCTGGGCAGATAAAGGGCGAAAAATTGTTCGTAACTCTCCGAACTCTCCTCCAGCGTATTAGAAAAGTACTGCGTCCCGTTCGTTCTTTACTATTCTGGGTCTTTCTGGGAGGGCTCTTTATTGATGTGGTGCTGTTTAGTGCCACCAGCGTTGCAGCGTTGACGATAGGACTTACTCTTACCTGGTTTTTAGTTGCGATAGCTTTCAATATTCGGGAGAGGACTCATTTTGCGCTGGGTCTTCTCTTCTTTTTGTTACTGCCTATTCTGCTCGTTGTTCATCGACAGAACATTGCCGTCAAACTTACTAACTGGTCCTATCTTTTCTTAGCCATCGGCACGCTTGAGCTACTCATTCGACAGACTTATCGGGATTACCAAAAGGATTCCATCTCGGATGCACTAAGAGCTTTATTCCATGATGTTTTAGGACCATTTAATCGGTTAATTAGCGGGGCATTAATATTTATTCATTTAAACATTGTCATTATTACGAAGATTGTCTGGATCGCTACCATAAGTATTTTGGCTCTAACTATCTCAAGTAACTTTGTCTATCAATCCCATTTTTACGAAAAGTTCTATAAGACGGATCCCTTTCAAATGTTTGTACTCGGAACAGGAATCTATCAAGTCATTCTGATCTTTGTATTCCTGGTACTGCTTTTTCTCTTATGGAGGAAATCTAGTCTCTTATTAAGACTCTTGTGCGTACTCTTAGGAGTTGCCGTTATTCAAGTAATAGTGTTCAACTTCACCAGCTATCGGATCAGGACACAAGCCGTTATTACTGAGCTCAATAAAGAGCAGGGGACGATGTGGAGCGAGATCACTATTTATGGTAATAACTTTGGAAACGCTCCCTACAACGGAGCAGCTGTCTACGTGGAGGGTGTCAAACAGCGAATCCTCGATTGGAGAACGGATCGCATTATCTTCGTGGTTGATCCAATTAATACTAAAACTGGGAAACTGTGGGTAGTAAATGTAGATCAAAAAAAGACAAATGAACTGCCGTTTGAGTACATACCACTCTAGGAGTTTTTTTGTAGAATAGAGTATGGCTAAAAATCGCTTTATAGCTCTGCTGATTCCGTTATTCATTTTCCTGATTGCGTTAGTTTATCGAGGCTATGGTTTTTTAAACACACCGTTTTGGGTGGATGAGTTTTCAACTGCTTTCCAAGCAAACCTGATGCGGAAGTACACCGTCAACTTACTTACTCAACAAGATTATTACGTTGAGTACCATAACTTTACTCCTCATTTTCTGGTTGCAAGTAGTTTCGAGTGGTTGGGTGAGTCAACGACAAATGCCCGGCTGCCTTTTATTTTGATCGGTAGCCTGGTGCCTGTCTGTGTCTGGCTTTTTGGCAAAAGAGCTCTAAGGGATGACGCCACAGCACTGGCAGCAGCAGCCCTGACGACCTTCTCCTACTTCGAAATCACTTGGTCACGGCAGGCACGCGGCTACGTACTGCAGCAAACACTTCTCTTATTTGTACTGATCTGCTACTTCTGGCTGTTCTCGGCAAAGTCCCGGCGCTCAATAGCCTTGGCAGTTGGAGGACTACTCCTGGGAATCGTCGGTGGAGTTCTGACGCATCTTACGTTCTTGTTTGTAGTGGTAGCCCTCAGCCTTCATGCGGCTTGGTACTTTAGACAAGAAGTAAAGCAAAAAGTTCTACGAAACCGCGTCTTCATTGGACTCCTTGCTGTGTGTTTACTGCTGCTCGGATATCTCTCCGTTGGACCAATCAGTCGGTTTATATCTTTTTTACTTTCCGGTCACGTTCCTAATAACCTACCTTACTATCACTCATTCCTGTGGAGAGAGTACGGAGTAATTATCATCCTCTCTTTGATTGGCTATGGGTATGGTCTGCTGAAACAGCCCAAAGTCTTTACTTTACTGGGTGGAATTTCTTTGATTTATCTGTTCTTTTTTGGCTTTATTTTTGAACCTAGAGTATCAAGATATCTGTTACCAATCTTTCCGCTCCTGTTTATCTCTGCCGGACTGGGACTGCGTTTTCTAAGTGAGAGCTTTGTCCAGCTCTTAGCACTCAAGAACGCACAGAAACGGAACTGGTTAATGGGAATACTGCCCTTCCTTCTCGCCCTACTAATCGTTGCGAATGGCGATAAGTTTGTGCTTAAACCCAAAACTTTCTACTCAGTCAACCATGATTTCCGTGAGATTGCGCTGATTGATTACGATCAGGTTTATCAATTCATCAAAGAGAAAGGTGAGCTGGGAGAGGGGCAAACTGCTGTGATCGATACCTGGGGTGACCGTTTGGCATGGTACTTGGGGCCGGAGTTCGAGGCAGGCTATGTTTTTCGTTGGACGAATGAGTCAGAACTACTTAAGCAAACAGCCTTTGAGGTGACCGCATCCGGTGAGAAAATTGTAGCGAAACGTAATGGTATGCGGCTAATTAGCAGTGTTGATGATTTGCAACGGGCCATGACGCAGTATCCCAAGGGATTTATCTGGATTGATGACTCTTCGCTTCCGGCAGATGTACGGGAGTTTGCTGAAAAGAACTTCAAGGTAGAACTCTACCAAGATCACTACACGCTAGATGATAATCCCTACTCTATCTGGCCGGGCACACTGTATAGTTGGGGGTTGTGATGAGTAACTCTCAATCAGCAGCTCCATTGAGCACCGTGATCATTGCATACTCCTGGTCCCACAGAGTGGTAGAGTTTGCTGACCAATTTCCCGTTTTCGTTATTGAAAATAATCCTGCAGCCAAAGCCAAAGACCGACAGAAGAATATTTCGCTGATCCATGCACCGATAAACACTGGCTTTTCCAAAGCAGCCAATGAAGGTTGGCATCAAGCACAGACAAAGTACCTTCTGTTTTTAAATGATGACTGTCTTATTACACAAGAACAGATTCAATTACTTTTGGCAGAAGCAGAAACGAAACAACTGGATGCCCTGTCACCTAGGCTAGTTGACCAGGACGGAAAGAGTCAGGAAAGCTACCAACAAGCTCTACCTACTTTTACGGAGCTGGTAGTCAGCTGGTCGCCACTACATCGCTTCTTTGGGCTTCCCAAAACCGAGTTGACACTTCCCGGGGCGTGTCTACTTATCCGTCGGGATGTACTGACTGATTTGGGTGGGTGGGATGAGCGGTTTTGGCTGTGGTGGGAAGACGCAGACCTTTCCTATCGACTTAAACAAGCTGGATACTCGTTTGCGATCTCCGAAAGTGTCCGGGTCAAGCATCTTGGGGCAGAGTCATTCGCTCCTCTAGAGACGGACTGGAAGAAGCAGGTCTTTTTTCACTCTTTACGCCTGTTTGCCCACAAACATTTTTCGTCATGGCAGTCCGCAATCATTGAAAAACTCACTGGGCGATTTGACCGTCATCTCTTGTATCCAGTGGACCCGGATGTTCGGGCAAGTGTTGTTGTTCCGAATGTAAGAAAAGAGCTGCTCTCCTCCTTTTTGGAACACCATGCGTCAAACTGGAATCGAGAGAAGGACGAGTTGATCGTTGTCACTTCCGCCAGAGGAAGCCAAGACCTTCAAGCAAAATATCCGTGGGTAGTCTGGATTCAGCTCGAGCATAACAGAGGTTTTGCAGACACCGTCAATATTGGTCTGCGTAGGGCTCGCGGCCAATGGTTGGGAACAGTCAATGATGACGTTATCCTGCCCAAAGACTGGTTGAAAAAACTGATTAAAGCAGCCGAGCCCAAAGCTGGTTCCCTGTCACCAGTTGTCTGTCGGCCTACAGGAGAGATAGAGTCGGTCGGGGTCAACTATCAAATACGCGGCAAAGCAGAGCCCATCACTACCATCCCGGACAAGATAACCAGCGCAGATACGATTAATGCCGCGGCAGTTTTATTCAAACACGAAGCGCTGGAGGAAGTCGGGCTTTTTGATGACAGATTCGGCTCCTATTTGGAAGACGTTGATCTGGGACTACGTTTACGCCGTGCGGGCTGGGAGAATCAAGTGATTCCGGAGGTTCAAGTGACACACTTGGGTCATCAAACTTCCTCGTCTCGCCCACTCTATACGTACTGGTTGAACGTCAAAAACTGGTGGCTATTGCTGTTGAAAAACTACTCACTCAAACAGTGGTTGAGTAACTTGGGTCCGATACTTCTAGAAAGAGGCAGAAACATCTCAGGTTTACTTAAGACTGCCGCTCGTTCTCTGTAATCCGATTCATCGCGTACTTAATGTAGAGTACGGTAAAGATAAGGTGACAGAGAGTTGCCGCTACTCTGCTCAGTGCGGAGGCATTCAGCCCGTACTGCGGCAGGAAGAGTAGATTTCCTAAACTGATGATCGCAACTTGTAAAACACCGCCCAGTGAGAAGTACTTTGGGTGGTCGACGGCATAAAAGAACGAAATATAGGGAACTACGGCCAAGGACAAAAAAGCGTTTAGCACCAAGATAATCATAGGGATAAGTCCGGAAATAAACTCATTTCCTAGCGTTAATACTAAAATGAGCTGGGCAAACGGCAGGAAGATCAGAAATCCGACTACAGCTGCTAGCACGACCAACAGAGATTTGCGAAGATACGAGATCAGCAGTTCGCGGCGCTGATACCGAGCCACTCTATTATTCAATACTCCACCAATTGCGGCACCGGCAAAAGTAACAAACAGTGCCACTCTCATTGCTGCTGAGTAGATTCCCGTCTCAAATGACGATAAGTACCGTTGAACAAACAAGACATCGATATTAGTAATTAACGTCATTGCAACCATTCCAATCGCAGCATGTCCAATATGTTTCCTGACTTCGGCACGGAGAGCTGGAGAGCCGGTCGCAGGTCTCAGGAAGAACCACTGTGAGAAAAAGGCGGCCACAAACAGGGCGGCAACTAACGGAGCCGAGTAGTAAAAGACAGAGACTGTTGTCGCTGTCGCAAGCCCAAGGAGACCCAAGAGTACAAAGGAAAGGACTTTTAGTGCCGCTTGGAGAATATTCAAGACTGTTACCCAGGCAAATGAATGAAAGGCGGATAAGACTAGTAGCACGTACTCATACATGATCAACCCCACACTTCCAAACAGTGCCAGCCCGAGCAAGTGTGGGTAAGGATAGTTCAGCAGCTGTTGGCCAAAGGGAATCAATAGTGCCAAAAGAATCAGTCCGACTGTGGTCATCGTTAACTTCCACTTGGAAACTTGGGCGAGGAACTCTTTGGCTTTATGGGGATCGTTATGCAGGCGAGGGAGTTGGCGGGTGATAATGGTTGAAAGACCAAGGTCCCCCACTTTGGCTGCAATAGCCATAATGGCAGTACCAACCGAGAAGATTCCAAATTGAGTCGGGCCCAGAACCCGGGAAACGTAGATGATAGCCAAGGCTGAGATTACGGCAGTCGTAATGGTTCCGGCAGTTAGCACTGCAGACTGACGTACTGCCGGTGAGCGCCGGAGTAAGAGATACACTCGATTGAAATACTGCATTATTGCCTCAATACCTCTTGATGTAACGCCTCTAACTTATGTCTGCTTAGACAGAAAGTACTCTACGGTCTTTTTTAAACCTTCCTCAATCTGAGTTCGGGCAGTCCAGCCTAAAACTTGAGTGGCTTTGGAAGAGTCGGCAACTAATACCAGAGGATCCCCTGGCCGTTCGGGGAAGTTGCGGACGTTGGCTTTTTTGCCCATCAACTGTTCCAGCATCTGGATGACTTGTCTGACTTCGGTTGGGTGATTAGTGGAAAGATTGAGATAGTGATACTTTTGTGGCTGTTGCTGAGCCAAGTTGAGAGACTGAAGATGAGCTTCCACCACATCGGTAATATAGATAAAGTCTCGTTGGTGCTGGCCGTTACCCCAAACTGTGACCTCTTGACCGCTTTGAATCTGTTCAATAAAGCGAGGAATGGCGTGAGACTCAGGCTGATGGTGTTCTTCAGGTCCGTACAGATTAAAGTAGCGAAGGCCGATTCCGGTCATTTTGTAGGACGCTACATATGAGCTGACGAGTGCTTCCATTGCCAACTTGGTCATGCCATAGGGGTTAATCGGCAGAGTTCGATCATCTTCTAAGATTGGAACTCGAAGAGGCTCTCCATACACGGCCGCGCTAGAAGAGAAAATAAAGGTGGGAACCTGATTTTGACGCATTGCTTCCAGCACTGAGACAGTCCCTGAGATATTCACGTCCACAAACTTCTGGGGAAACTTGACTGACTCCCCCGCTTCGATCAGTGCAGCTAGATGAAAAACTACGTCGGCGTCCCGAATCTCCACCAACATCCGTTCAGTGTCACAGATGTCGGCAATGACCGTGTCTACTTCCGGATTTGGTCGTAGGTCGATATTTTTGACGGTATGTCCGGCTGCTAACAGCGCCCGACAGAGATGATGTCCTAAGAAGCCAGACCCACCAGTAACAATAACTCTTGCCATGATCTCTCCTAACTTAACCAATATCCTTGTATGAACAAGACAGTATTCACTACTAAACTCAAGATAAAGATACCTAAAACTATACTACGCAGTCGCGGACGCGCCGCCAGCATCTCGATCAACAGTAAGTATATCGGAAAACAGACCAAGAGATAGCGTGGCATACTCGAGAAGGTGCCGGTAAAAGTAGGAAGAAAAAATGCTCCGAGTGCAAAAACAACATACGATAACCGAACCCTCCAGGCCGAGATGAATAACCCAACTAGACCCAAGCTCCCAGCAAGAAACTCCAATGCTGAGGAGTAGTAACGAAGTGTCAACGGATCAAGCGTCAGCAGAATCTTGATCGACCGCCAGAGCACTACTGGATAGATCACCAAACCTTCTGTTCTACCCGCTCCGAACTCACTCTGAACGTGCAAGAAGTAGAGAGGATCACCAAATGTTCGCGCGAGGTAGATCATGTAGAGCACTGTGCCCAGTCCGCCCACTCCTATCAGGACGAGCTGTCGCCAGGAGCTGCTCAGAAAGCTGGTCAGCTGGGTAACTACACTCTTCGCGACCTGTTTTCCTCCCTGCTGCTCGCGCCACTGTAGCCAGGTTTCTAACGTCAACGCTGGTAGCAAGAATACGCCGACGATTCTGCTGGCTGTAGCGATCAAGACGAAAACAGCACACCAGATCCATCGTCGCCGGCGAGCTGCCAAAAATGCGCCGATCACAGCAGCCAGAAAGATCGACTCAGTGTAAAGTGCCCCAAAAAAGAGAGAGGTGGGAAAGGCCAGCAGCAAGAGGACACCAAGCCAGGTCTTTGGTTTGCTCAAAAAACTTTTCAAAAAAACATACCAAAGTACCAGGCACAACAGCATTGCGCCGTTAGTAACAATTAGTCCTACCAACAAAGTATTGAGGTGACCTCCGGTCAGGAGATAAAGACTATGCAAAATAATCAACGGTAGAAAAGGAAAGAATGCTTGAATGAGTCCGGTACCGAGATACCCTTTTTCGGCAATAGTCAGGTAGTGCACGCCATCAAAGTTTGCCCAACTGTAAAGCCATTGAGGAAGATGGTACTGAGTCAGGATGGCGTCAGCATACGGGAAGCTGGGTTCGTAAGGCAGAAAAGACGGGGCAAAAAATCCGACTACAAACAAAGCTACCCGCCAAACCAGGAACAGACAAAACAGCTGGAGGAGTTCAGTCCAGGATAGGTCCAAGAAAGTAGCCAGTTTTGAGTTACTCATATGTTTGTCGAGTTTTCCGGAACAGCTGAACATAGAGCCACCAGCATAAACCACCCACGACCAAAGCTACTGTGAAAGTACTAATCGTGTTCCCGATAAATCTAGGCGGGGTAAACTGGGTAAACTCAGTCTTTACTTCGTATACGCCGGGGTCAAGCTGGTAGGCAATCCGGCCACCAATACTCTCGTTATTTAGATAGGAGACTAAGCGGAAGCTATTTCCACTGGTGACTGTAGTTTCCCAACCGGGGAAGTACATCGTTGGCTCTACAACTGTCACCGGCGTCTCCGCTGTAACAGAGTATGTTCTACTTGAGCCTCTCCAAGTGTGAACACTGATGGCTCCTTCACCCGCTTCAATGGCTGCCGTCGGCTGCCAGTCGGCAAAGTTTTGGAAAGTGAATGACTGAGGTAAGTTCTCGTTGCTGGTCGTAGTGCTCTGTTCAAAAAGCTCGTACTCAATTGGCTGTTTATTGAGATATCCAATCGGAGTCATCCGTAGTCCGACGATCAGCTGAATACAGAGTGCTAAAGAAAGCAACACCGTTTGCCAGCGCACTCCCTTTTGGACGACCCAGGCAATCAGCACTGCATTGGTAATGATGGAAAATGCTCCCAGTCTCCATGGAAACTGAATGAAGCGCGTAAGTGGAATTGCCTGCCACACCGGGGCAGTCGCTGAAAGCTGAAAAAGAGTAAGTCCCAAACTCGCCAGAAAGAAGATGATCACTACTTGGTCGAGCATTCGGCGTGCTTGCCGTTGCCCCCACAATGCTGCCAACATCCAGCCAGTGACAAGGATGACAGCCAGCCACTGCCCCCACCCTAAAGCGAATGAAAGCGAGTCAACGGCACCGGTGTAAGAGTAACCAAACTGGAGGGGGCCAGTGAGTAACTGGTGAAAGGTGGGAAACTGTTGTAAGTATTGAGCCGAGAGCGAGCTTCCACTGACTATGATCTCGGACTGTTCAGCTAACGCCGGGATCCAGAACCAGACTGAAAGTCCCAGCCCGATCAGGAACGCTCCCACCACTTTGAGCAGGTTGGGTTTAGTAGGCCAGATTCTCCAAACAGCAACTAACAGCAGTAGCGGCGTGCCGAATAAGACGCTGACGTTGTGTGAAAGGAAGAAAGCTCCGAGTAGTATTCCTCCCCAGAGTGTCTGAGCTGAGAAAAGAAACTGGATCCAGCTGATTGGAACGTTCAGGGTGTGCTCTACTTCCCCGTTTCTTTTTTGCCTAACACTCTCTGCCCAGACTAACCACCATACTATTCCAGCAAGGGCGAGTACCTCGCCAATACTGCCACGGTAGATAACTGTTTGGAGCAGATAAGGTGAAACAGCCACACTGGTGGTTGCCAGTGTCCGGGCCCAGGGATGAAATCTAAGTAGCCGGAGCCACTGCCAGACACCCAGTAAAAGCAGCGTCGTCGCAGCCGTTACGATAATTTTGAACGTCAGTTGATACGGTGTTTTTACGATTGAGAAGGGAACCGAAAGCAAGTTGGGCAAAGGGTAGTTGTAGTTGAAGACGGGGTACCCGTAGCGATGGAAAAGATTTGGTGCAAAGCGCGGCAAGATCTGTCCCTCCCGCAAGGCAACTTTGTAGTTGGCAAATCTGGCCAGATGGTTCTCACCGTCGTGGGTAATTGGTACACCCGACCGCAGATAAACACGGCAAGATACTAAGGCCAACAGAAGGCACAACAATACAGGAAACAATTGGCTAAGTGAAACGCGCGGTAGTCTCATGAGAGATTCAGGACTTCTCGATAGACGGCGACTGTTTCAGCAGCAACTTTGGTCCACGAAAACTCCTGACTCCAAGTATACGCAGCTTTTACGACCTCTTGGCGATGAGTTTTCGTCCAGTTCACGATGGTGTTTACGCCTTCAGCAAAGCCTTCGGCCTCAGGTGGCACCAGGATAGCGTGCTCACCGGCAACTTCTTTGAGAGAAGAGTTGTCCGAGGCAACGACCGGACATTTTGCCTGCATTGCCTCTAACACGGGCAAACCAAATCCCTCGTAGAGTGACGGCTGGACATAGGCAACAGATCCGGAGTAAATGGCAGCCAGGGTTTCCACGGCATCTACTCCCACCTCCGTGATGAAGTGAACTCGATCAGCCACATCACTAAGCGCGATCTGTGCCTCAATCCATCTCCACTCTGGGATTTCCTGGGGGACAAAGTTCCTGCCCACACAGACCAAGTGGATCTCCTCAGGGATAAACTTAAGCATCTTGATCAATTGAGGAATGTTCTTGTTGTAGTTGATGTCACCGACATAGAGCACGTACTTTTCGGGCAGGTGGAGTGCTTGGGAGACTTCCTGCTGAGTTCGCTCTGATTGAGGGGTAATTGCCGGTGATGCTGCGAGATAGATAGGATGCACCAGGCCGGGTTTGATCTTGAGATACTTAACGATATCAGCTTCAGATGACTTGGAGTCTGTAATCACCGCGTCCACACTTTGCAGGGCAAAGACCTGCTTGTAAAAACGGAGCTTCCCCTTTCTGCCCGGCTTGTAGTACTCAGGGAACTTTAAGGGAATAACGTCATGGACAGTGACAACAGTTTTAAACTTCCGCAGCATCGGCAAGCTGGAAAAGAACAAGTCAAAAAACGGATAGTGGATCAAGGTCGTTTTTGGATCATATCCAGTAGCGCTTTTACGGAAACGGCGGACGTCTTCTTTACTCTGGATCGGGATGACTGTCACGTCTTCCCGCTTCTCCAAAGCTTCCTGCAATAGTCGGGTATAGGTGCCTATTCCACGGACCTGGCTGCCAGTATGAAGTGGTGAGGTATCAAGGAGAACGGTGATCTTGTTCATAGTGTTCGCGCAGTTTAATGTAGGCGACCGGAAAATGGAGGCCGCTGAACAGCGCAAAGAGAAATCCGGCAAAGCCATCCACGAATCCCTTATGTCTAATATAGAGTGAACAAAACGTGGTGAGCGGTTTCCAGAAATAGTATGAGAAAGCCATACCTAAACTGGGTTTCTTTTTAGCATCGTAAAGTTTCTGGGCCGTGAAGCTGGTGTAAGTGTTAAACTTCCGCAGATACTCGGAAAAGCTCGGGTTGCTGTAGTGAAGAAAGTGCCCCTCCGCCCAGCCTACTTCGCCATCGACTTCCATTTGCTCATGGACATCTTTTTGCGGGAGTCTGGCCTTTCCTTTTTGGTAGAGACGAATCACTGGGTCTGGATACTGCCCGCCCTTTTGCAGGAAACGGCCAAAAAATAAGTTTTTTCGCCTCACCCACCATGCTGAAGGAAGCTGTTCGCCGCCAAGAAGGCGTTGGTGGGTTTCTTGAATGAACGCGGCAAGTTGCTCGTCAACGATCTCGTCAGCGTCAAGTTGGAGGACTAACTCCCCTTTGGCCTTATCCATGGCCATCTGTTTGTTGATATGAAAGTTATTCTTATTGGTGGTGGAGTAAACTTTGGCACCTAGTTTTTTAGCCAACTCCACCGTCTTATCCGTAGACTCACCGTCAACGATAATAATCTCGTCAGCAAACTTTTTGACGGAAGCGAGGCAGCTCTCGATATTTTTCTGTTCATTATGGGTGGCTAAAACGACGGAGATCATAAGTTTTGATCGGTAATCCAACGGTTGGTATACGGGTCCCACTCAATTAAGTGTGTATCTTCAGGGACACGGTCGTTCCGGTTCACGATAAACCGATACCTTCCTACTCGATATCCATACTTCAAACCTATTCTATCAGGCAGGTGGTGGTTTATTGTAGAGAAGAACTCTTCGGGCGGTATCTTGAGGTCCCAAGCAACTTCAGTGTACAAAAAACCGTCCGGGTCAACGATTGCAACTTGATCAGGACTAGACCCCAATCTCTCCTCCATCTTTTGTACCTGGGTTCCTAAGCCAGCCTTTAGGATCTCGGCGCTTTGTTTGGGATAGGCTGAGAAGTAAGCAAAGTAGTAGCGATGAAGCTCGTTGCCGATGCCGAACAAGAACAACAGCACGAAGAAGACCTGCAAGGGATACCTGTAGTCACTCTCTATCGAAACCAGCTTCCACATCCACTCGATTGCCACCCCTGAGAATGTACAGAGCAGAAAGAAAAAGAAGAGACTCCTGGTAGCGTGGGGTGAGTCTACTGTGATCACGGAAGGAATCAATGACGTAAGCAGCAAGAAGAGCAAGGTTAGAGCAGTTAGGCGTGAGGCGTGATTGGTCTTTGGAGCCAGCATCACCCAAACGAGACGGCCAATTCCCACCAATGCCAGAAGGTAGGTGGCAATAAAGAGATGTCCAATATTTGGGACGTTATGCCAGGGATGTCCCCCACCCTTTTGGATAAGAAACTCAGGGCTGAAAGACTTCCAGTAGTTCTGAAGGATGACCTTTCCAAAGAAAACATATCGATTTCCCAGTACTTTTTGAGCTATGCCGGAAAAGGAGTTGCGGTAGTCAACAGATTGTTGCCAGAGAGTTTCGTCGCTAAAGACGGTAATACCACTTTTCTGCTGACTAATAGATGAAAAAAGGAAAAGTCCGGCAGCGAAAATCACAAGAGTGCCTGCAAACGGCAAGAGCCACCCCCGCCACTGACGGACTCCCCGGTCAATCACAAGGGCAAGGGCCACAAACGGTAGTAAGAGAAGCGGAGTGTTGTAGGTGAAGATCGCCAGCAAACACAACAACAAAGCAATGATGTCTAACTTTTGTCGGTTGCCTTTATCCTGAGTGAGCGAGAAGAAAAGGGTTACGGCAGTGGCAAAAAATAACAACGCGACATTCGCCTCCCATGCCATCCGAGAATAGAAAAAGAAAACCGGTTGAAGAGCCAGCGTGACCGCCACGATCAAACAACTGATTGGATGTAAATTGAGTACGCGTCGGGCAAAAAAGTATCCGACTGCTACTAATAAAGTCCCGGCCAAGGCGGAAGGTAAACGAACTGCAAAGTCATTGGCACCAAAGACCTTGAAAAAGGCCACTAATAGCATCGGGTAGCCAGGCAGTTTATAGTCACCGAACGACTCCAAGCTGACTGGCCAGCTTCTTCCCCACTCGTCTTTGCCGGTTTTTTCCAGCAAGTAGGCGTTATACGCTAGCGCGGCCTCATCTCTATTGAGAGTGCTGGGGAGCGTCGCAAGTTCCGTGAGACGGATGAATGCAGCAAAAATCAGGATAGCTGTCAGAAGAATCGGGATCAGCGACTGGAGGTTCCAATGGAATGCGGTTTTTTTCTTTTGGTGAGTTTTCATTGGCTAAGTGTAAGTGTAGCAATTCCAAAGCGAGGATTGCCAACTTCATCCGGAACTATCTCTAACTGGCATCGATACGATCTGACTGTTTCGCAGTACTTAGCCAGCACATCATACTGTCCTGCCACCGCTACTTTTTTACCGGCCTGAAGTTGGTCCGTAAGCTGGTTTTCGTCTGTGAGGTGAAACTCTACGCCAGCAAAGTAACTGGGGAGCGTTGAGCCGACAAACTTGTAGTCCACAGTTTTCCAGCCCACAAATTCATCTCCTTTATAGGGGCCATATGCCATCAGCCATAGATAAAAACGATCATCAAAGGGTTGAATAAAGACGATCTCTCTCTGTGCAACTTGTTGAAAGACTTGCTGGGCAAGTGGCTTGTACCCACTTTGCCAGTCAGGTGCCGAGAGCTTTGGATAGGCTGCAGTATAAAACCACCAGAACTGTAAAAATGAAAACGCCAGCGCACTCAGTAGTCCTACCCTCAGTAGAGGATGACGAAGCTGCACCCACCACCAGCTCAAACCCACTCCGATCACGACGCTAAGAGGAACTAAAGCATTAAGAGACCGCAGCGCATGGGGAGTATTTTCTGGAACAGATGCTGGCAACAGTGCAACCAGCCACCAACCAGCCAGGAACAAGGCTAGCAAAGGATGGCGTTTGAACAGTATGATCCAGCCCGTCAGAAATGCAGGAGCTAGTATCCATATAAACAGGCCAAACTCACCAGTTCCATGTCGAAGGTTTGGGTCGCCAGTCAGGAAGAGAAAGCTTGGCGAAGTATTGTCACTGTAATTTTTGAGCAAATCTCGTGCCTGTAACCACAGACGGTGGTAGAACAACCGATCAACAACAGTGTTTCCTGCTAACTCTCGATAGAGGTTACTTTGGAGCGGATATTGGTCATTATTCAGTACCGACTGAGTCCCTAACCGGAAACGATCGGCGTCCTTTGCTAAAGGTGAGCGTAGCAACGGAATGAGTAGTACCAGGAAAAGTAAGAGCACACCAACAGAGCGAAAAGCGACGGGACTGACTGTTCTCAAGCTTTTTGAAAAGGTGAGTTTTCGGCCCAAATATTTTTGGCAGAGAAAAAGAAGAACCAGCCCGATAAAAACGGCTATCCAGACAAAACGAACTGAATAATAGGTATAAGTAGCGAGCGCTCCCACTGGCGCAGCCAGAAAAAGCAGCCAATCTTTCTGCTTCTGGAGTCCCCATGTCGCAAGTAAGATCGAGCTGGCCAGTAACATCTGTCCCAGATGCCCCTCAAATGCCGTTCGTGAGAACATTAGTGACCACGGTGTGAAGGCGACAACTGCCATAGTCGAGAGCTGAACTAAGCCGAGAGAGGCCGAGTCGTACTTGGAGCGAGTCCCGAGTTGAAGCAGAGCACGAGCCAACAGACCGGCTACCACCACAGTCAGCACTCCTGCCAAAGCAGAAGGCAATCGCAACGCAAACTCACTGAGTCCTAACAGCCTGCTACTAGCCAAAGCTGCCCAGATATAGACCGGTAACTTGTAGTCACCATAAGATGGGTAGATCAACTGGTACCAGACACGACCGTGTGCATCATGACCGGTCGCTAAAACCGCCTTAATGTCGACCAGCATGGCTGCTTCATCCCAATACAGGGAGACGGGCAGCATTCCTAACTGCCACACCCGGAGGCCAGTGGCCAGGACAACAATCCCTAGAAAGATAGCCCAGAACCAGCGGCGTGACATACGAGAAGATGATATCATCATTCGCATATGCAGCAGAGCAGTTCTTTTCTTGATTGGCTTCACGTAAAAAAGCTTTGGATCGTAACTGCACTTTTTATTATTTCGCGGCTTTTTATCTGGCTGAATCCGCCACCTGAGTTTACCGAAATTATCTATAGTTACATGCCATATGCCCACCTGTGGGCCAGCGGAACTCGGCCGTACCTGGATCAGTGGTATGAGTACCCGCCGGCCACGATTCCCCTTTTCTATCTTCCCCATTTGATTGATATGGCGACGCGTTTTCAGCCGCTACACTTGAACTACTCACAGGCGTATCGGGGCGAGCTGTTGATCGTTGATACCTTACTGTTTATCGGGATTGTCCTAACGCTGAGGAAACTGAAAGTGGATAACAAATCTTTCTGGTTGGCTGTGGGTGCCTACCTTGCCTTGACTACCAAAGCCCATCACTTCATCTATGACACTATGGACCTGACTTTTGCTGCGGCTATCTGCTTGGGTGTGTTTGGACCATTCTTGCTCGAAAAGCGAGCTGGAATGTTGGCTGGTTGGGTGGGTTTTTTCCTGGCTACGGCGTTGAAGTATGTGAATGCTCCGCTAGCGGTAGTCTATGCAGCCGTAGATCGGAAACGTTGGCTCCAGTCGTTTGTGGCCGGTGTGATCGGGTTTTTACTGATTTGGAGTGTGCCGCTCTTTCTCTATCGATCTTCAATTCAGGTGAGTCTGGTCTATCAACAGATCAGAGGGATCCAGATTGACACTGCGACCGCGATGATCTTGCGTACTGCTGATCGCTTCACTCATACAGAACAAGTCATTGAGGTATATAAAAACTATGAGATCGCTGGGCCGCTGACTGATCAGGCGAAGAAAGTTTCGGCAGTGGTTTTCCCCGCTTCTATTGCTCTTTTTCTTCTTTTTGCACTGTATCAAGTCTTCCACTCTCCAGTCTCAACACCTCATCAGCGCTACGTTTTAAGTAGCCACTTTACCTTGGGCTATGTGCTCGTTTTCATGGTGTTTGCCAAAGTGCTTTCAACGCCGTTTTTGTTGTGGCACTTGCCTCTTTTGGCGCTGTATCCCTTTACGAGCTTCAAACGTCGGATTCACTATGCTGTGCTGTCGTTTTTTGTCATTTTTAGCTCAATGACCAAGATTCCTAACACAGAGATGGGCTTTTTTACTTTACCGATCTTAGTAGGTTGGGTGCGGACGCTTAGCTTTGTAGCGATGCTGATCCTGTGGTTCCAGGACTCCTTTCGTCTTCACACCGTCCATGGAGTCAAGAACCTAGAAGAAGATCAAGGAGTTATTGAACGGGTGTTGCCTGATTCACTCGAGAAATCACCCAAACGACGTTCCCCTTCAGGTCCTTCACCTCATCCAGCTTCTCGACGGAAGAAGAGTCACGGCTGAGCTGCTCATAGCCTTTGAGCGAGCTGGCCACAATACCGGGTTTAGCTTCGTTGACGGAGTTCACAAAAGAGATGTTCTCGAACTGCAAGAACTCAGCCTGATCCTTGAGGGCGGTCGCTTCGGCAGCCTGAACGTCAGCAGGTGATGTTTTGGTATAAAACCAATAGTACATGGCTGGCCGACCATACTCCCGGGTGATGAAGACTTCCTGGTCAGGATAGGTGGTCTTCAGTTGGTCAACTTTTGCTACCATCTGCTTGTATCCATACTGCCAGTCAGCCTGACTCATGACAGGATAGATCTTCATGTAGTACCGCCAAGTGCCCAACCAATAGAGGGCAATCAGAGAAAGAGCTCCTGCGGCGATCACCCCGGCAGATTTAGGAGGGAATGTCTTTCTGAGCCACAAAAGGCTCTGCCAAAGACCCAAGCTTACCAACACCAGCAAAACGGGTGCAGCAGGCAGAGTCCGAAGCGCGTGAGGGTAAGCCTTAGTAATAGAAGCGGGTAAGAGGCCAACCACTAACCACCAGCTGAGAAGAAAAACATACGGACGGGCCTCTTTTTCCCGCCATGCCAGAGAGGCTACAGTCACTATCCCGATCACCAACCAGAGTGCATCGGGGAGGCTTAAGATGCCTGTATACCCTGTGGAGTGACGTGGGTTTAGATCTCCTGACAGAAAAAGGAAGTCTAGCGAAAAATGGCTGGCAAAAGCTACCGCAACCTGATGTCCTAAGATGAGATACCGGTGAGTAAATAAACGAGACAGCAACGTGTTCCCCGTAGTTTCGCGCAGGCGATTGCTTTCGATCACGTACTGTCCATCTCCAGTGATGCTCGTTTCGGCGAAACGTTGCTGAGTAGTAACGTCCCGACTGCTGATCAAAATTGGCAGGACGATGAGCAGCAAGATGACTCCCGGTAGCAGGAGAGATTTAACTCTGGTTATTAACTTTTTCAGACCGTTCTTACGGAACGCCTGTAAGGGCGATACCCACCAGTACGTGAGAGCTACCAACAAAGCAGGCGCAATGACCCGCGTCGCATGATAAACATACATAGACAGACCAGCCAGCACAAAACAGCACAAGATTTTGATGAAGCGTCGCTGTGTTGGTTGCTCTACCACAGCCGACAGGCCCACGATGACGGACCACAGAAGTAACGACGATGCAACGTTAACTTCCCATCCCCCTCTCGAAAACTGAAGCAACCAGGGAGAAATTGCAGCAACCCCCATGCCAACGAGTTGAGCCAGCCTCAATTGAGGCAACGTCCGACCGACCCAGATTTTTTCGGTCAACATTCTGGCTAACACACCTACCCCGATCACCGTGGCTATTCCAAACAGAGCGCTCGGAAGTCGAACTGCCCACTCACTCAATCCCAGCAGCCAAATAAATGGCACAATCAGATAAAAATAGCCACTAGGTTTGTAGTCACCAAATGAGGAAAAAGCTACAATTGGGAACGCATTCCCATGATGATCTTTGCCTGTGAGAGCTATTGAGTAAGCATCATACCCCAGTGCTGCTTCTTCCCAATACAGTGCGGGCGGAACAGTATCAAGTTGGTACAGGCGAAGAAATGCTGCACAGCCTACAATCAGGATGCTAAGGAGTAAAAAGTACTTTCGCGACAGTAAAATATTCTTTTTCATGGAGTCTTGACGATCACAAACCGGACCTTGCCGTCACTGCCGGTTACCGTATGCGTGGCTAACTCAGGGTCAATCTGGTCAGGGGTAGCAACAATCACAGCGTTAGAACGTGTCAAGTCACCTTTGCTGACCACGTCACTGAAGAGATACTTAATCAGCGAGCCATTATGATAGTCATAGACGCTAGTCCGACGCCCAATAAGGGTGTAGATGTAGGGCTGTTGATAACTTGTCGTAAATAGGATTGTATCCGCGTCAGGTTCCAGCTTTTTTACATACTCAACAGTCTCTAGGTACCCGTCGATAAAATCATCTGCCGACGCTTGAGCGAAAACCGTATAGTAATGATTTAGATATGAAACTGTCAGGAAAAGTTGTAGCAGGAGTGTCATTCCCAAGATAGCTGGGGCAAGCAACCGACCCTGGAAGGCTTCAGCGATTCGTTGCCATCCAAGTACCGCCAGCAGAATAAACCCCGGTAAAGCAAGGAGCATTCGATTGCTATGAGGGACGTCTACACCGATAGCTGCAGGAAGGATGCCGATCAGCACCCAACTTACTCCGAAAAAGAAGAGACGACTGGGAACGATCGCCCGTTGATTCAGCCAGCGAGTCAATGCCCCGACAAGTGCTACTCCCACTAAGAACAACTCACCTAATAGGAGAATCCCGAACTGTCCGTCACCATGTCTGAGCGTGTCAACTTTCCCCAGCACTAAAAACCGAGGATCAAAGTGGACTAGGAAGTGACTAAACAGCTTCCCGATAATCTCAATCGGATGAAGTTTCAGGCGAAAGATGCTGGCCTGTTGAAAACGATCTCCTCCATTCCCGAAAAAAGTATCCAGTAAAAGTGGGGTAATGAAAACAGCGAGTAAGAAGCACCAAGTAGCAGCTCCTTGCCAGTGTTTAAGAAGTCGCTTTTTGAAAAACAGGGCAAGCGTGACCACCAACAATGGAACAACGATCTTGCTGCTGTGGTAGGTATAGAGTGAGCAGGCAAAGGCCAGCGCCGCAAAAAAGGCTACGGCACCTCTGAAAAGTCGTTGAAGTGCTGACTGAGTTGGTGAGTATTGATGTGTCAGTAAGTACAGCACTGCGACTACCCCCCAGATCAAAAAGTTGAGTGCCATGCCGCTCTCAAACCCAATCCGGGAGAAGTGAATATGCCAAGGTGAAACTGCCATCAGAGCACCAGCTAGAAGCGCTGCAGAGCTGGCTTCCAAAACAGGGAACGGCCTCGGCACTTTCTTAGGGATCCATGCTTCCCAGGTGAGCTTCACCAGTGCCATCATCCCGATCACGGCAGCAATACCGGATAAGGCAAAAGGCAAACGAACAGCAAGCAACGTCAGGCCAAATAGCCGAGTAAAACCACCCACAACATAGATAGCCAACGGTGCCTTATAGTCACCAAATGACTTAAAAGAGATCGGCAGCTTTCGCAGCCACTCGTCTCTGCCGGTGGTAGCAACAGACCAACCGTTATACCCAATCGCAGCTTCGTCCCAGGTCATGCCGTGAGGAACCTCAGCCAGTTGATAGAGCCGCAGCGCTGAGGCCACCAAAATAATTAAAGCTGCCATGACTAACTGCAGCTGCAAGGGGGATAGCACCGGTCCCTTGATCCACCAATAAGGCTGCCAAAGCAGATACTGGAGTTTTTGCTGCCAGGTTCCGTTTTTGACCACAAATGTCTGGGCATGCTGCCAGCTCATCTTGATCATCTTTTTTTGGCCAAAAGCTGTCGTATTCGTTGACTCGTGGTTGTGGTCAACTTCAGCATTAGCTTCAAAAAGAACTTTCCAGCCGCGTTTTCTGGCACGAAAAGACAAATCAACATCTTCCCAGTAAGCCGGATAGTAGTCAGAGTCAAAACCACCTAACTCGATCCATTTTTGACGATCAAACATGCCGCTGCCACCACTCACCCAGGCAGTCGGACCTGACTCAAAAGAGTCCGCCCGGTTATGACTGAACATGCCCCGCGCAAAGCGCAGCACGTTTTTGCCACCCTGAACATCTGTCCCATCCTCTGTCTTTTCATGCTCAAGACAGCCGACCGCAAAGACAGTCGGATCATCAAAGTTTTTGACCAGCTCTTGAATAGTCAGAGGATGTGGAGAGACATCCGTGTTAATTAAAAAGATAAGCGGCCTGGAAGCCCGATCCACAGCCAAGTTACAGCTCATCGCAAAGCGTTGATTGTGCTCGTTCTTGAGCAAAACAACATCACCTTTTTTTGACCCCTCTCTCCATGTTCCCTCACACATGCAGCCACGAAAAGAGATCTTGGTGAAGTAGTTTTTTCTTTCTTCGGTGCAGTCTTTTGTGGAGAAGTAGGTTTGTAGCCACTCCCAACTTTCGTCGGTGCTATTGTCGTCGATCACAATCAGCTCGTCTCCGGCGCGCATCGCTTCTAAAACCGCGGGTAAGTGCTTGGCTAAAAGGTGTTTGCCGTTGTAGTTGGGGATAACAACAGAGACTGCAGACATAGCTACTTCCCTATCATCTCATAGAGCGTTTGTGAAAAGCGAGACTCGGAAAATTGGGCAGCCTGGTTTTTGATTGCCGTTTGCCAAGCTGGCCAGTCCCCTGGCTGTTTGAGCAGGTTACTGGTGATCCGACAACAGTCATCAATCGTTTGCCACTCAAGGGCTTGGAGTTGTTCACCCAGTACCTCCACTTGCCCACCCTTTCCGACCACCACCGGAATGCAGCCGCTGGCCATGGCTTCGGCAGTGCTGATCCCAAAGTGCTCAACTTGTTCCGGATGTTCATCCTGATTGACTTCAAAACCGGCGGCGTGCCAGTAGAGACTGGCTCGTCTGTACCAAGTTAGCAACTCCTGGCGATTGATCCGGGTATAAAACTCCACCGGTAGACTTTTGGCGTACTGTTGGACTTCCGTCAAAAAGCTTTGATCCTCAACGCTGCCGATGAAGACCAGCTTCCATCCTTTCATCAACTCAGGTTCCTGATGAAGCAGTTGGGCAAATGCTTGGACCAGGATATCCTGACGTTTGCTGTGTAGTTGACGAAAAAAACGGCCGACGCTCAGAATAATCTTTTCTTTTTTATCCACTGCTTGAAAACAAGCTTGATCGATTGCTGGATAGTGAACGAACTGAATCTTGGTCTTCCACGCCCGTTCGACAATTCCTTTGGTGAAGGCAGAGTTAGCATTCTTGATCTTCCAGTTCCTTAACTTGAACCTGTTGCCTAGGCCGTTTTGCGGATGAGTGTAAGGAACCTGAATGTGCAGGATATTTTTTTTGGCTGCGCTCAGAAACATACTGCCATCAGTGACTGCAATGCAGCAGTCGAACTTCCGGGTCCAGCGCAGTTTTTCGATGACGCTCCCATCGTGTAACGGAGTAGGAAGAAAGGAAATTTTTTCGAGTGAACGATGAAAAAAATCCTCGTAGCGAGCTACTTTCTCCAAAATTTCGGTGGGCTTGATCTCCCGCGGCAGCGCCACTGTCACTTTATGATCCTGGGCCAGGATTGTGGCTACGTCAAAAAAGTACTTTTCGCCGCCGCCAAAGTGTTTCGGGACATAGGGTGAGTAGAGGCAGATCTTCATTCGTCCTCTGTCTTTTCAGGAACTTCTTGTTTAGGTGTTGGCGTTTCTTGGTCAGCATCTTCTGACTTAAACACCGGTGAAAGCTCGCTCAGGGAAGTCTTCTTCCACATCTTCATAAACTCCATCTCTTTAGTGTGGTACTTCTCTGTTAAAGAGGGCTGCTGCTGAAGCTCCCAGAGCTGGACATAGACCAGAAAGCGGTTCATCGCCTGGATGCCAGCTTCGATCAACCCTTCCATGCCATCTTTTCGACCTGACCATAAGATAGCTCTGCGGAAAAACTCCATAACCGTCTTTCGAAGCAGCGTCCACCCTGTCACCGGTGGAGTATTCGCTTCAAAAAGCAACTTTGCTTCAAGCGGAGTCCACATGGCAGTCTTGTATAACCCATCGATGGTGTTCCGGTGGGTCAGGTGGAACAGACTGGTATGCAGTCGAACAATCTCTCCCTCAAAAATGGGACTTTCGTGGATTTCACCCTTCCATCCGGCCAGGGCTTGCTTACGAAAGATGCGCTGAACAAACTCCTTTCCCCAGCCGCCATTGAGGAAGAACTTACCGTACATCATGTTCTGCCGATGCATCTCAAGTGCACTGGCAGTGGTGGTTTCAATCTGAACCAGGATCTCTTTGGCCAGTTGCGGTGTCACCCGTTCGTCCGCATCAATATAGAAGACCCAGTCTGTCTTGATGTGTTCCAGAGCAATATTTCGTCGGTCGGCAAAAGACTGGGCGTGGGTGGTAACCACCTTAGCCCCAAGGCGTTCTGCAATTTCAGCAGTCTGATCTTGAGAGTCGCTGTCTACGACTAAAATCTCAGTACACCAACGAAGTGTCTCAATGCAGTTGGCCACCATGAGCTCTTCATTTTTAGTGATGATAATCGCGGTGATGCTGGGCGAAGACATAGCTTCCTTAATACACTGCTTGTTTTCCCATATGTCCCAAGAGCCAGTCAAGGGCGCCTCGACGAACATTGGTATTTCCCATCATTAACTTCTCTACAGCCAGTTTCAGAACCCGGAGATAGAACCAGACAAGCTTGCGCGTCTGAGAAAATTCATTTTTCTTGTCGCTGGATAAGAAGTGGTATTGAGCGTACTTTAGAAAGAAGAAGAGTCTATTACGAGTTTGGTAGTACTGATGGGTGGGTGAGCCGGCACCACCAGACGATCCTGCATTCTTATGCCAAACTACGGATTCAGGAACAAACCGTAGTTCAAAACCGGCTTGTTTGACGCGAAGGCTCCAGTCCACGTCTTCCAGATATAAAAAGTAGCGAGGATCAAGAGAGCCAGCGCGTTCAAGGACGCTCCGGGGGATCAGAATGCAGCAGCCAGTAGCAAACTCGGTCTCGGAGATATTATCAAACTGGCCACGATCAAGCTCGTCTACGCCTCGGTGGAATGCATCTAGATTCGCCCAGTCAATGCTGCCACCGGCAAACCACAACACATTACCCCGCTCAGCAGGTGTATAGCTTTTGAGATGGAACTCTCGTCCTGGGTAAAAATAAATCTTCGGAACAGCCATTCCCAACTTTGGTTCGGCTACGGCCGCAGCGACTAGCTTCTCCAGGAAGTCAGGCCTGACGGTGGTGTCATTATTCAGCAGTAGAAAGTAGTCTGGTTCCAGTTCCCGGAGCGCAACGGTAATGCCCAGGTTGTTTCCATTGGTGAAGCCCAGATTGGCGTCGCTGCGAATGAGCTTCGTCGTCTTGGACATGAGACGCTCAGGAATGTGAAGAGGATTTTTAGAGCCGTTATCCACAACATAGGTGTGAACGGTCAAGCCTTTATGCTTGATCTTACTTAGCGACTCCAGACACTCCAGAGTCTCTTCGTCTGTATTGAAGTGAACGATAATAATAGCAACCGATGTCATAGACGCTTGATATATTCTACTCTTTTCACCAGCGGAGTTTCCGGCGAATCATCCAGAGGAACTTTTGTAGTCCGGTCGCCCGTTGAATACTATAGCTGGTAGTCCAGTAATGAAGCTCCTGCAAGGAGTCTTCAACTTTGCGAACTAACTCACTGGGATCATGTTGATCCGTAAAGCCTTGGGCTTGCCATCGTTTCAACTCCACAATCACCTGGTACATGCTCTGCAAGTAGGCTAGTGCCAAGCCGTGTCCACCATCCAGATAGCCTTCCTCGGCAAAGAAACGGCGGGCAAACTCCTGGCTAAACGCAGACGGAAGGACGGCTGCATTAGACTTGATGGGCTGCTGGCTGGCTTGGCCTCGATCCACTTCGATGGTGGTGTAGCGGTTCAGCCGATCGAGGAACTGTTCGACAGTCTGATAGTTGTGATGAATGATCGCCAGCTCCTCTTTTGCCTCAAGTTGCTGAGTTGCGCCTGAGATTTTGGGCTGGGCGTGAATCTGGACTGGCCAACTAACTTTGCCAGTTCGGAAAAACCGCAGCTGATAGTCTGGCCACCAGCCAGTGTGCGAGATCCATTTCTTGAAGACGATGTTTTTGCGAGGGATGAAGTAAGCATCAGCCGCTTGTGCGTCTGCCATCAGTTCCTTTAGTTTTTTAGCCAAGGATGCAGGGAGTTCTTCATCGGCATCTACAATAAGAGTCCAGTCGGTTCTTACCTGTTGCAAGGCAAACTGCCGGGCTGGTTCAACATAGCCTACATCCTGATGCTTAAGAACTGTCGCTCCCAGCTTTTTGGCGATGCTGCGTGACTCATCTGTGCTCTCCATATCAATCACCAGTACTTGGTCAGCAAAGTGCAGCGACTGTAAGCAGGCTTCCAGCGTTTCTGCCGAGTTCTTGGTGTGAACGAGAGCCGTAAGAGATGGCATAGATTCATTCTAACATCGCTCGACTTGTCAGTGCGTCAGAGTCTGCTATCCTAATCCGGATGACAGTACGTACCCGTTGGTTGGTCGGCGTTTTTTTATTGGTGAGTGTTTCCCTTTTCTTCCGGGTGCTTTTCCTGCGCACAGCACCCGCATTTTTTAGTCACGATGAACTGCACTATCTTGGTGAAGCCCAGTCACTTGTGATCAGCGGTTCAGACTTGACTGGAACTTGGCACCCCTGGCAGCTCCGCCCTACTAGTCCTCTCTATGCCGAACTACCCAGTACCATCATGGCTCTTGGTAGCCTGCTCTTCGCTGATCCGTTTTGGAAAGCCCGAGCTATTCATATCATTATTGGCGTACTTTTACCTGTAGTTTTGGGTGGAATCGGTTGGCAGCTGACTGGCAAAAAAGGTGTCTTCTGGACGACGTTAGTCCTTGGTCTGCTCAATCCATGGCTGTTTCAGTTCTCCCGGATGAGTTTTGACTCTTTACTGAGCCTGTTTTTTTACAGCTTAGGAACTCTGGGGCTACTTGCTCTTCCCAGAAAGTGGCGGTGGCTGAGTTTTCTGGCTTGGGCGGTTGGTTTTTATCAATATCAAGGACTCAAGATTATCTTTTTGCCGCTGCTTCTCTTGGTTACAGCCTATGTAGTTTGGCGAGAGTGGCCGGAAAAAGAGGCGTTGCGACTTTCGTCGATAGAGCAAACTGTCAGGAAAAATCTGGATTTGGTGCTGATCGCCTTGGCTGGTCTAGCAGTGTTCGGCTGGTTTGTGACGCACTTGCCCTCTCAAAGCGCCGGGGCGAGAGTCAATGACCTGCTGTTCTTTAATCAGACCCTACTCTCTCAGCAAGTGAACGCCCAGCGGCTGCTTTCGTTGGAGAATCCGCTGGAGAAACTGACAGTCAACAAGTTTACGATCATTTTGCAGGAATTTTTGATCAAGTATGCTCAGACATTTGATCCGACACAGCTGTTCATCCGAGGAGAGTCGGTCCGTAACCCATTCTCCGTCTGGACGCGCGGGATGTTCTATCCTGTGGATGTAGTTTTGCTGGCAGCTGGACTGGTGGGGCTGCTTGCCCAGAGAAAGTGGCATAAACAGTTGCTTCTCCTCCTGGGATTTGTGCTGATCGCGCCGTTACCGGTAGCGGTCAACAGCATCGACACTTGGGTGATGTTCCGGGGCTCGTGGCTGGTTGTTTCCTTGACCTTAATCATGGGAATCGGCGCTTATTCTCTCTTTGAGTCAAAGCTTCCTTGGCAGCGTTTGTTCTTTGTCGGGGTGGGCGTTGTGTATCTACTCTCGGTGCTGAGTTTTGCCGATGAGTACTTCTATCGCTATCCGGTTTACAGCACCAAAGGAACGTCCTTCGCCGAGCGGGTCGTGGCGAACTATATCCGACGCCTGCCAGCAGATCAGAAGGTTGTCGTCTTGGTCGATGAAGCGCGTTTCGTCTTTGAAAGTTACCTAGTCTACAACGGGTTGATTACCAGAGAAAACCTCCCCCAGATTCAAGAGGCCATGAGAACGAGTGTCTACCGGCTAGGCAACGTGGAGTTTAGGACAGACTGTTTAGACACCACGCAGCTGGGTAGCGGGACCGTGTTCATCAATAACAGCGTTAATGTGACGTGTGACCAAAAGCCATTGGGAAGCATTACCCAAGCATACGCCAAGATTCCCTCGTTGTTAGATAATGGCGCTCTCTTTACCATCATCAATGATCCGATTTGCGATAAGTATGCACTGCGGCCGTTTGTGCACGTGACTGACCGGAAGATGTTGGACGTGGAAAGGCTCAGTACGCTCGACTTCTGTGACCAGCTCTTCAGCAAGCCAATTGAGTAAAGAGATAAGTGAACTAGACAGCTGGAACGTTGGCAGCTACTGGATCGCTGAGCTTTTTGGTCCGTAGGCTCTGTAACTCATGCCAGAGTTTCCGTCGACCTACCAACAACAGGACTCCGCCGTAAGTGAGGGTCATCAGGATTGCGCCTAGTCCGGTCGCGATAAAAGAGCTACTCATCGGGTGTACCAGTGCTACGCCGACACCACCCATTACTGTAGCTGCCAGCAGTTGACGCCAGACTTGATCCAGCACCTGAATATCGACAATTTTCTTGACATAGTAGATCGGCAAAACTGACGTAAAGGAGATGAGCATCGCGGCCACAGCAACTCCGTTAAAGCCAAAGAAGTAGATCCCCACCGGCGTTAAAAGCCAGGTCAACACCGTCCACAGAATCATCAGTTTCAGCGTTTGATTGATCTTGCCGATTGCGCTGAGTGTATTGGTCAACGGCGTTGAGATGGCTCCCCAGCCGATGCTGAGTGTAAACAGGCCAAACGTTAATAAAGCCGGTTGCCACTTCTGATAGCGAGTTACTAGATGAGTGACCGGGAAAACCAGCACACACATGCCCACTAACATCGGGAAGATTAATAGCGAAATGAAGAAAAGAGTTTTTTCAATCGCTTTTTTCAGCAAGGCCTTGTCGTGCTGGAGTCGTGAGTACGTTGGGAAGGTGATCGCGATCACGTTCTGTACTGTCAGCATATACGGCATGGTTGACCACTGCTTAGCAAAGCTGATATAGCCAAACTCCCGCAGGGGTAAGAACAAACCTAACACCAGGTAAAATAGCTGATCTTTAATTCTGGCCAGAAAGTCGTTCAGCTGGAACTTAACGCCCATCCCGATCATCTCTTTGAGTGCTCGTTTATCAAGCGCTAATCCGAATGACCAGCCTTGGATAGCATACATGACTGTTACGCCGATAACTGACCGTGCCAGCACTGCCACGGTATATGAAGCCACTCCGTACCCCCTCACCGCAAAAAAGATCAGTAGGCCGTTATAGACCAGCTGCTCAATGACCTGGGGAAATACGAGTTTTGAAAAGTCCAGTTTGCGTTCCAGAATCACGGACGGAATAGTCTTCAAGCTCGCCAGCGGAAAAGAAAAGCCCAGCGCCAACAGTACGACGGCTCCTGCCCGGCCCACTTTCGGCTCAATAGCACCCGTAACAAAAACGCCCACGGTGATGGCAAAGATCAACCAAGAAAGCAGCTGCTGGACGGTAAAGACAGTTCTGTACTCTGTGGTAGTCGGGTTTTCCTTTTTTTGGATGAGTGCGGATGCCAAGCCAATGTCTGAGAGAAAGGTCAACAGTCCAATAATCTGCGTAACGACACCATAAATACCAAAGTCCTGAACACTCAGGTAAGCAGCTAGGACGGCCGACGCCACCAAGCCGATCCCGTATAGGAACATCGTGCGGACCATGTAGGAGAGTGCTCCAGACACAGTCTTACGTTTAATCTCGTGAACTGCGTCGTGCTCGATGGCCTGAGAGACTGGCATACGTGGCTACTCCAAATAAGATAGGCAAAGACAAAAGAGAGATACTATCACTGATCATTCTGACAGGAGTACTCCCCAAGTAAACACTCACCCAGTGCTCGCCTCCAGGCACGTCAATCAAGATAGTGCCGAACTGTCCTTTAGCAGTGTGTTCGGTGGGTTGGCCATCAATCTGGACTGTCCACCCTGGATAGTCAGCAATCAAAACGTTGAGGGCAATATCACTCAGGAAAGTGGTTTTAAAGAGCTTTTCAGAGCTACGATCGACAACGACTTCAACTTGTTTTTCTGTACCGGCTGGGACTAAAAAGAGTTCTTTACGAACCTCCAGCTGATCACTCATCGTCCTCGGAATATAGTCCGGCAGAACCGGGCTCATTTCTGCTCTGATTCGATCAGGGTCGGTGTAGTAAATGGAGTCGGGGGTGTCTAAGTACTTCTCCGGACGGAAGTAGTTCCAGCTTGTCAGAACCATGAGGACGACCAATATACTTCCCGCTCCTATCCGTAACAGCTTACGTGGCAGAAGCGCGACGCCTGCACCAGCTAACAAGGCAGCCAACAGGCTAACCACTGACAACCACCGCCAAGGAAACTGTATTGTCTGCAAAAGTGGGACCGCGTCCCAAATAAACTTGGAACGCAACAAAGTCATAAACGCACTCGCTGCCATCAAAATAACCAACGAAACATAAAAACTGAGTTGGGCTGTCAGCCGTTTTTGCCTGAGCAGAGTAAGTAGCCAGCTGAGTACAAAAAGGCCCAGTGCAATCAACTGTCCATAGCCGAGGAAGTACGACATGTCATCGTTAGGTCCCCAGGCAGAGCCACCATATCCCCACTTTGGATTAAAAAACTGCCGGATATAGAGGAAGTGGTTCTGGTAGGAGAAGTAGCCGCTAAAGATGGTGTAAATCTTGGTGAACTGATTTTCCAGCAGGGCTGGGAAGATATAAAAGGCGGATAAACAAACTGCCAACAGGTATCCTGCTAGTATGTTCAGCAGCTCGTTAAGGCGCATTTGTAGTTGTCGTTTTTGGCCTGAACGACGTTGACTCAGCCAATAGCAGACCGCAAATACTCCACTGATCGGGACAAACATCAAGGTAGTCAGGTTATGGCTAAGGAAGAGGGTGAGTAAGCCGCCAAGGAAGATCCACAGCCCAGCTCGTTCTTTTCGGATAACCATTACGATTCCTAGGAGGACCCATGGCAACGCCATCATCGCCCAAGCCTCGCTAAGCGCTCCCCGGACGTATAAGTTGACTGCTCGATAAGGAGCCAATGTATAAGCTGTGGCACTTACCCAGCCACCTGTCTTTCCAAAAAGCCGCTTCCCCAGCAAATACGCGCCTAAGAGAGTCCCCACGTTGGAAAGAAGATAGAGCAGCTTCAGCACCAGCACGATATCCAGGCGTAGCCAGAGTAATGCTGCCCCGACCACAAATGGCAAAGGGGCATAGAACTCGAAAAGTGGCATGCCATAGCCATAGCCGAGGTTTGCTGACCATCGGACTGGTAGCTGACCGTCCTGCAAGCCCCGGAGCATCTCAGCAACTCGAGCAGCATGGGTATAGTCATGGACATGAAAGAAGCTCGGCTGCAGCAATGCCCAGCTGGTAGCCAGGATCAGGAGGGCAGCAGAGAGGCTAAAGAGAAGCGTTTTCATGGACTTGCTTATTCTATGCTATCAGACTTGATCGTTGTTGCCACTCTCCGTACAATCGCAGTAATGCATCTCGAACCCCAGCCCCTTTCCTCCAAGCTCCTTTTCCGGATTATGCTGGTACTCATCATCTTCTTCTCGATCATGGCCGGGTACTATCGGGATCGTTTTGAGGTCTGGCGAACCAACAACGCACTTATCCTCGAGAAGTTTGACGTACAATCAACGCAAGAGCTGCTCAAGAAAGAGGTGGAGGTTCAATGAAGTTACTCGTCACCGGAGGGGCCGGATTTATCGGCTCTAACTTTGTTCATTACTGGTTGAGTCATCATCCTGAGGACGTGGTCATTAACTTTGATAAGTTGACGTACGCCGGCAACCTGGAAAACCTAAAAGACGTAGAAAGTAATCCGAACTACCAATTTATCCAGGGTGATATCACCGACCCAGTTGCTGTCAGTTCAGCTATGGAAGGCGTGGATATTGTGGTGCACTTTGCAGCCGAGACACACGTGGATCGTTCAATTCTGGGCCCTGGCGTCTTTTTGCAGACAAACATCATCGGCACCCAAGTTTTACTTGACGAAGCCCTCAAAGCCAAAGTCAAACGTTTCCATCATATCTCTACTGACGAAGTTTTCGGCTCGCTAGAACTTGGGACTGCTGAAAAGTTTAACGAGCAAACTCCGTACAACCCTCATAGCCCCTACTCCGCCAGCAAGGCCGGCTCGGATCATCTAGTGCGGGCGTATGGAGATACCTACGGCCTTCCCTATACCATCACCAACTGTTCTAATAACTATGGTGAGTATCAGTTCCCAGAAAAACTGTTCGGCTTAGCGATTACGAACGTGATTGAGGGCAAAACAGTGCCCGTCTATGGTGATGGACTGAATGTCCGCGACTGGTTATATGTGCAGGATCATTGTGCTGCCGTTGAAGCAGTTCTGCTTAGGGGCCGTGAGGGTGAGACCTATACTGTGGGCGGACTTAAAGATGACGTCAGTAACTTGGAAGTGGTCAAAATGATCCTGCAACTGATGGGAAAAAATGAAAACCAGATTGAGTATGTAAAAGATCGGCCGGGTCATGATCGGAGATATGCGGTAGACTGGACAAAGATCAACCAAGAGCTCAACTGGTCTCCCTCCGTTACTCTGGAAGAGGGACTACGGAAAACAATCGAGTGGTACCAGGCGCATCCCGACTGGTGGAAACCACTCAAGGAAAAAGCTCAGGGATTCTTTGCCCAAAACTACAAAAAAGCGTAAAGGAGCGTATGCAGATCGGTAGCCAATATCAAAAAGAGATTACCACCCAGAACTATCAGCAAAAACCCACCATCCAAGGTGTAGAAATCAAGCAACTCGCTTTTCATAATGATGACGGTGGCAACTTTAGCGAG
Organism: Patescibacteria group bacterium; assembly: GCA_019454415.1. Taxonomy (GTDB): domain Bacteria; phylum Patescibacteriota; class Microgenomatia; order UBA1400; family PJMF01; genus UBA924. Next base: position 96,705 of record JACFOI010000001.1, read on the forward strand.
TTGTTTAGATTAACGGAGGGGAAAGTCGAAGGATTTGAAGTTCCTTTTGAAGTGCGCCAAGTCAGCATGTCAGTCCTCACTCCTCAGACGATTAAGGCATTTCACATTCACTATCAACAAGAGGACCTATGGTATGTGCCTCCCTACGATCGTCTTTTAGCAAACTTCATCGACATCCGGGAAGACTCCCCCACTTATCAGAATAAGATGAGATTGGTTCTGGGTGGCGGCAAAAGCTTACTAGTCCGGATTCCTGCCGGAGTCGCGCATGGTGTCGCAAATATTTATCAACGCAGCATGACCTTGTTCTATGCAACTTCTGCTCAATTTAACCCACAGCAGCCTGATGAACATCGCCTCCCTTGGGATACGTTTGGCAGAGATCTCTGGGAGCTGACCAAAGGATAGAAGGGGAGACATGAACGAAACTTCTTCACAGCAGGTACTGGGAACTGGGCTCTCTGGGTTAGTAGGCTCCAAAGTAGTTGAGCTTCTGACGCAGTATCAGTTTGAGAACATCGACGTTGCCCATCCAACCAAGCCCACAGACATTACTAAGCTCGATCAAGTGTTAGCAACAGTTGAAAGCTCACCAGCGACAGTGCTCTTGCACTTTGCTGCTTTTACCGACGTGACCAAAGCTTGGGAGCAGCGCAATGATAAAAATGGAGTTGCGTATCAGGTCAATGTGGTCGGCACGCAAAACATGGCTGAAGCGGCCAAGCGGACTGGTAAACACTTGGTTCATATCTCAACGGCGTATGTCTTCGATGGCGAAAAAGAGGCCTCTTACACCGAGGAAGACCCTGTTCATCCGATTGAGTGGTATGGTCAGACGAAAGCTTGGGCAGAAGAAGCAGTTATTCAGTCCGGGGCGACCTATACCATTTTACGGATTGATCAGCCGTTCCGTTCAGACCCATTTAACCGTCCTGATGTGATCCGCCGGCTAGTCAACGGCCTTACCCAGGGAACCCTCCCTCCTCAATTCACTAATCACTGGATCGGGCCGACGTTCGTGGATGACTTTGTCAATGTTATTCAGTGGGGGATTGAGTCAAAGACGCCAGGTATCTTTCACGCTAGCTCGGGTGAGAAGTGGACTGACTATGACCTCGCTAAAGCCGTTCAGGATATTCTTCACGTTCCCGGCGAGCTGAAAGAAGGTGACCTCGATGCTTATCTTGCAAAGAGCAATCGTCCCTACCAACGGAATACTGCCATGTCTACTGAGAAGCTTCGTCACTATCTGCCGCAGCCTCAGCTGACTGTTCGAGAGGCAATTGCTCGCGTTCGGCTTGATGTTGCCGCCACTCGGTAATCTGACCATGATGACCGGTGAGTAATACCTTAGGAACTTTCCAGCCCAGAAAATCCTCTGGCCTAGTGTACTGCGGATGAGCTAAAAAACCCGGTACACTGTGTGACTCTCCCACCGTACTCTCCTCATTACCTAAGACGTTCGGAAGTAAACGGGTGACGGCATCTGCCATTACCAGGGCTGCTGGCTCTCCGCCAGTCAAAACGTAGTCTCCGATCCGAACTTCTTCGTCAATCAAGTGCTCAGCCACTCGTTCATCTACCCCTTCATAGTGTCCACAGATGATTACTAGATGCTCCAACTTACTGTACTGCTGGGCACTGCTCTGGGTGAAAAGTTTACCTTTCGCCGAGGTAAGGATAACTCGGGACTTCCAGGAGTGAGTTTGTAGGTTCTTCCGTCGATGTTCTTCTGGATCCTCACCTAAGATGTCCTTGAGGGCTGCGTAAATCGGCTCGACCTTCATCACCATTCCTGGTCCGCCGCCATAGGGCCGGTCATCGGTAACTCGGTGCTTGTCGGTCGCATACTCCCGGATATTGACCACCCTGAACTCGACAGCCTGTCCTTCCTGGGCTCTCTTCAAGATGGACGCCTGGAAAGGGGAGTCAAAGAAAGTGGGGAAGAGGGTCAGAATGGTAAGCTTCATGTATGCATTATACCGAATTGACTGCTATACTCTCCCCTGTTTCTAGAGAGGAACCTAAACCATGAATATCTGTGTCATCGGAACCGGTTTTGTGGGTGTTGTTTCCGCAGCCGTGTTCTCTTCCTTTGGTAATAAAGTTGTCGGGCTTGATATTGACCCGCAAAAGATCGAAAAACTCAAACAAGGCATCGTCCCCTTCTATGAACCCGGCCTGAAGGGCTTACTCCTCGAGCAGCAACAGGCAGGAAATCTTCATTTTACTACTGACTACCAGGAGGCTGTTTCGTCGGCAGAAGTGATCATCGTGGCGGTCGGTACTCCTTCCAGTAAAGAGGGCAAAGTTGAACTGAAGTACGTCAAGGCAGCAGCAGAGTCTATGGCGCCCCACCTCGCCAAGGGCGCAATCGTAGTGGTGAAGTCTACCGTTCCACCCGGAACACTTTCCAAACTGAAAGAGCTGATCCAGACTAAAGCACCTCACTCAGAGTTCCACATGGCCTCGGTGCCCGAGTTCTTAAAGGAGGGTACGGCAGTCGAAGACACTCTCCATCCGGATCGTGTAGTGATTGGAGCAACGGATGAGGGCGTCTTTGCTAAGCTCGAAGAGCTGCATGCCCCACTCAATGCCCCCGTGGTCAGGATGCTCCCAGAGTCGGCTCAAATGGCCAAGTATGCTGCCAATGCCTACTTAGCCACCAGAATTACCTTTATCAACCAGATTGCTGACCTTTGTGAACAGAATGATGCTGATATTAAAGACGTGATTCACGCCATGGGTTTTGACAAACGGATTGGGCACCACTACTGGTATCCAGGTTTTGGCTATGGTGGATCCTGCTTCCCTAAAGATGTTAAAGAGTTGGCGGCTTACTCCAGGTCAGTTGGTTTGTCTGATAACCTACTCAATCACTTGGATCGCCTGAATGAAGAACGGATTCCGAAGTTGATGGCTCAGTATGAAGCCGCTGTAGGTGGCTGGGCCAGTAAAAAAGTGGCAGTACTCGGACTTTCCTTTAAGCCCCACACCGATGACATGCGGGAAGCTCCCAGCATCAAGGTCATTCCCCTATTGCTGGAGAAAGGTGCCACGGTAGTGGGATACGACCCTAAGGCACTCACCACTGTCCCCTACTTTATTCCTGAAAACCCTGAAGCCACCTATACCGATGACATCGCAACTGCCCTCAAAGATGCCGACGTGATCATGGCGCTGATTGAATGGCCGGAGATTATCCAGTACGATTTTGCTACAGCCCGACGGGCCGGCTCGGCGCAGTGGGTGATAGATGCCCGCAACCAACTCGATCGCTTACAGCTGATGAAGCTTGGCTTTCAGTATATTGGGGTGGGACGTTAAACACATGGAGAACGAACAGCTCTCTCAGTCAATCTTAATTACCGGTGGAACAGGTTTTGCCGGTAGGCATTTAATCCAAGCTCTGCTGGATCAGGGATTTCAGCAGATTCACACTACCCACTTTGGTCAGGCTCCCCTTCCTGAGGTATGTAAAGACACTCATGTGATGATTCACAATGTTAATTTGACTGACCCGGCTGCAGTGGCTGAACTGGTTCAAAAGACGCAACCCGCGCAAATTTATCACTTGGCTTCGTTTGCGGCCGTAGGTAAGAGCTTTGAACAAGCAGAGCCTCTTTTGCAAAATAACATCATGCTCCAGCTGCACGTCCTGAATGCTGTTCAGCATCACGCCCCGACAGCCAGAGTGCTAATCATCGGCAGTGCTGAAGAGTACGGTCGGGTGCCGGCAGGACTGGATGGCCGAAAAATTGATGAGTCTTTCCCTTTTAATCCGGTTAATCCGTACGCCGTGACGAAAGTCACCCAAGATCTCTTAGCCCAGGCCTTCTACTTTTCCTTTGACCTGCAAGTCCTAAGAGTGCGTCCATTCAATCATATTGGTGAGGGTCAGTCGCCCGAGTTCGTCATTCCGGCTTTCGCCAGCCAGGTAGCAGCAGTTGAAAAAGGAAAGCAGGATGTGATCAAAGTTGGAAATCTTTCCTCTGTCCGGGATTTTACCGATGTCAAAGATATGGTCCAGGCCTACGTTACCGTCATGAACAAAGGGAAAGTCGGTGATGTATATAACATTGGTAGCGGTCGTGGCTGGAAAATTGGTGAGGTTCTGGATATGCTACTTGCTCATAGCACACAGAAGATTAAAGTAGAGGTAGATCAAACTCGTCTTCGCCCAAGTGACGTTGAGTACTTTGTGGCTGATGCTACCAAAGTTCAAGCACTCGGTTGGTCGGCCCAGATTCCGTTATCAGAAACATTGGAGCGCATCTTAAACGAATGGAGAGAAAAAGTATGAAAAAAGCGTTCATTACTGGAGTAACAGGCCAGGATGGTTCTTATCTGGCTGAGCTACTTCTTGAAAAGGGTTATGAAGTCTATGGTTTGACCCGCAGGACGAGCACGCAAAATGTGGACCGTCTCCAACGAGTGATTCACCATGATCGCTTACACCTTATCTCTGGTGACTTACTGGATCAGCACTCCATCACGGTGGCTATGAAAGATATCCAGCCAGATGAAGTTTACAACCTGGCAGCACAGTCGTTTGTCAAAACGAGCTGGGATCAACCCGTTCTGACCGGTGAGTTCACGGCACTGGGCGTGACCAGAATGCTGGAAGCTGTTCGTTTTGCCTGCCCCGAGGCAAAGTTCTATCAAGCCAGCTCTTCAGAGATGTTCGGAAAAGTTCAACAGGTTCCTCAGGTAGAGAGTACGCCGTTCTATCCCCGCTCACCCTATGGGGTCGCCAAGGTCTACGGTCACTGGATCACCGTTAATTATCGAGAGTCATTTGACCTATTTGCCTGCTCAGGCATCTTGTTCAATCACGAGTCACCTCGCCGTGGTCTGGAGTTTGTTACTCGGAAGATTGCCAATGGTGTTGCCCGCGTCAAGCTCGGGAAACAAAAGACGATTGAGCTTGGTAATCTGGAGGCCAAACGGGACTGGGGATATGCCAAGGACTACGTTGAAGCGATGTGGTTAATGCTCCAGCAAGATGAAGCTGACGACTTTGTAATTGCCACTGGTGAGACGCATTCTGTAGAAGACTTCTTAAGACTTTCTTGTGAAGTTGCCGGCATCTCTGACTGGCAGTCTGTCTACACTCACAATCCTATTTATGACCGCCCTGCTGAAGTTGACTTATTGATTGGAGATGCCTCAAAAGCAAAACAAAAGCTCGGCTGGACGCCGAAAGTCAACTTTGAAGAGCTCGTCAGGATCATGACGGAAGCAGAGCTTGAGGCTGAAAGCAAAACCGCATGAAAAAAGCTTTTGTCATTATCCCGACGTACAACGAACGGGAGAACATTCTCAAAGTCATTCCTATCCTGCTGGAGACCTTCAAACAGATCAAAAACTGGGAGATGAATATTCTGGTGGTTGATGATACTTCTCCGGACAAAACTGCCGACGTAGTTAAGGATTTTGCCAAGAAGTACAAGCAAGTCCACTTGGTGTTGAATAAGAAAAAATCCGGCTTGGGCGGGGCGTATCTAAGAGGAATGGATCAGGCGTTTCATGAGTATGGAGCTGATGTCGTTTTTGAGTTTGACGCTGATCTCTCTCATAACCCGGCAAAGATCCCGGAGTTCCTGCGCAAGATTGACGAAGGCTATGACATGGTGTTGGGCTCTCGCTACATCCCCGGAGGGGGCATTCCGGAGGACTGGGGCTTGCACCGCAAGTTTTTGAGTGTGGTAGGGAACTTTGTAATCATGGTGATCCTGACGAACTTCACCATCCGAGACTGGACTGGTGGTTATCGGGCAATTACCCGCAAGGTGTACGACGCTGTTGAGCCAGAGATGCACGACGAAAAGTTCACTGGTTATACTTTCCAGATTGGCTTTCTACATAAAGCAGTCAAAAAAGGTTTTAAGATCATCGAGATTCCGTTTAAGTTCGTCGACCGGACCATTGGTGTCTCCAAGTTGGGTAATGAGTACATCAAGAACAACTTGCTCTACCTCTTCAAAGTGAGAGGTAAAGAGATCGCCCAAAACCGAATCTTTAAGTTTGTCATCACAGGTGGAATCGGAGCACTGGTTCAGTTACTGTCACTCTTCTTGTGGAGAGCCATTCTGCCGTATGAGTTAGCCGTCTTTATGTCGATTGAGACTGCCATCGTCTCAAACTTTATCTTCAGTAATATCTGGACGTTCTCTGATCGCAAACTCAAAGCCTCTCAATATCCATCAAAGTTTGTCCAGTTTAACTTGGCCTCAGGCGGTTCAATTCTGATTCAGGTGGTGATTGCTTTCCTCGGAAAGAACTTGATTGGGCTGTTTGAGTTGTTTAGACTACCAGTAGTACAAGTTGTCATCGATACCGGGATGATCTACGCAGTAGTGGGTATCCTGGTGGGCATGTTCTGGAACTTCTTTGCCTACACGACACTCATTTGGAAAAAACCAACAGAAAGCCATGCCTAGCGCCTGGTTTGCCAAAGCCCAGAAGCTTCGTCCGCTGGAGTGGGTAGTGATCGGTGCTGTTTTAGTCGCTGCTTTCCTCCGCCTCTGGAACCTTCCCAACACCCTGGAGTTCCTGGGTGATCAAGGTCGGGATGCCATTATCGTCGCCGATATCTTCAAAAAGGGTGACATCGTTCTGATTGGCCCAGTCACCAGTACCGGCAATATGTACCTGGGGCCGCTGTACTACTACTTCATGGTCCCATTCCTCTGGTTAACGTATCCCAACCCGATCGGGCCAGCCTATGCGGTGGCATTTCTGTCAATTTTGACCACGGCCTTGATGTATGTGTTGGGGAAACAACTAGTGGGAGAAAAAGCCGCGGCGCTTGCAACGGTGTTGTTTGCCACTTCCAGTGTGGTCGTTAACTTTGCCCGTTTCAGCTGGAATCCTAATCCAGCTCCTCTCTTTGGTTTATTATTCCTGTGGTGTCTGCATAAGGCCCAGCTGAAGCAGCCAAAATACTGGATCGGAGTGGCAGCCTGTGTGGCGGTTCTGATGCAGCTACACTATGTGGCACTTTTGACCTTGCCGATTGCTGGGCTCTATTGGCTGTGGCAGGCTCGGCAGTGGAAAAAAACGGAGCCTGACCAGCGGCGTGACTTCATCCGGGGAACGGTGGTAGGCTTTGCCATCTTCTTGCTTTCTTTGTCTCCACTGATCCTGTTTGACCTCCGCCATGACTTTGTGAACGTTCGTGCTCTTGAAGATTTTTTGGTGAGTAGCCAAGATTCGGTGGCTGCTTTACCCCTGTCCCAAAAACTTTGGCATGTCATCAAAGAGACGCATGGTCGGAGTCTGCAACTCTTCTTTGAGATCACAATCGGTAAACATCGGAACTTGAATACCGTACTACTGGTCGTTGTTTTGGCTGCCCTTGCCTATCTTGTTCGACAGCGGAAAAGCCCTTATCAGGCCAGCTACCAGCTGTTGGCCGTGACGTATGTGATTAGTGTGCTCGGTCTGTCTTTTTATCGAAGCTCAGTTTTTGACCACTATATTGCTTTCTTCTTTCCGGCAACCTTCCTGATCTTCGGCAGTGTCCTGGACTTAATCGGACGCTGGCGTTGGGGGTGGGGAGTCGTCGGGATTGCCCTTCTTTACTACTGGAGCTACAACTTACCGATCATGCCGCTTCGGACGATTGGCTGGAAGGCGTCAGACATGCAGCGGACGGCCCAGACAGTTGCTGACCGAGTCAAACCCGGCGAAAGATACAACATTGTCCTTCTCTCAGAGACCAAGGATATCTACGGCATGAACTACCGTTACTTCTTGACCACTACGCCTACTCCGCCGTTGACACTTGAGCACTTTGGAGAAGTTGAAACGTTGTTTATAATCGACGAACAGCAAATTGAGAAAGACGTCACTAGTTTGCCGATTTATGAGATCGTGGTTTTCCCAAATCACGAACCATCAGAGGTGTACTCTGTGCCTGGAGGCCCGAAGATTACAGTGTTACGGAAACAGCCATGAGTAAGCCCTCTCCTTTTTTATCTATTGTCATTCCGTCATATAACGAAAGCCGAAACATCGACCGAGGTGTTCTCGAACATATTCTCGAGTATCTTGAGTCTTTTCCCCATAGTTGGGAAGTCATCTTTACTGACGATGGATCATTGGATGGAACAACTGACAAGATTGAAACCTTTATTGAGAAAAACCAAAAGAAAGTCAGCGGTGAGCTCAAACTGCTGAAGAATATTCATGCCGGTAAGGGGCCCACAGTCCAGGCCGGGATGCTGGCAGCCCGTGGTCAGTGGCGGCTTTTTTCAGATTTTGACCAGTCTACTCCCCTCCGCGATGTCGAGAAACTCCTCCAGTTTGCTCAGGAGTTTCCGGTAGTGATCGGTTCGAGAGAAGGGGAAGGTGCCAAACGCGAGCGGGAACCAATCCATCGTCATATCATGGGTCGTGGCTTCAACTTGCTCGTTCAGATGCTAGCTATTCCAGGCATTCACGATACTCAATGTGGTTTTAAGCTTTTCTCGCAGCAAGCGACTGAGAAGCTTTTCCCGTTGATGCATGTCTATGGCAAACAGGAGGAGCGCCAGGATGCCTTTACCGGCGCTTTTGACGTGGAAGTGCTGTACTTAGCCCGGAAGTTTGGCTTTCCGATTAAGGAAGTCCCTATTGAGTGGAAGCACAACGAAACTGACCGCGTTAATCCGATTAAAGACTCACTCCGCATGCTTCGTGATATCCTTAAAGTCAGACTCGCTGACTTAAGCGGTGTCTATCGCCAATAGTATGCATAAATCATTACTATGGTTCTGCTTCTACCTTCTGGTACTGACTGTCTACGCGATCTTCAGCTATGCATTGACTGACCCTAATTTGGTCCTGTCGAGCTGGCCTCCATATTGGAGCTTCCAGCAGTGGATGTGGCAGACCTTTTTCCAGAATCCCCAACTGTTAACGCAAAGCTATACTGTCCTGATGATTCTAACCTTGGTCTGCTGGTGGCAAGTCGTCCAAACTCTGCCACCCAGGCTGAATCGAAAGGCTGTTTTACTGAGATGCTTGCTGCTCTGTGTCCCCCTTTTCTTTTCCTATAATGCGCTCTCTCACGACGTCTTTAACTACTTATTTAATGCCAAGATGGTTCTGGTGTATCACGCCGATCCCCATGTTCACGTAGCGCTCGACTATCCGGATGACCTCTGGACTCGTTTCATGCATAACACGCACACGCCGGCTCCCTACGGCTATGGTTGGACAGTGTTTTCGCTGTTGCCCTATGCCCTAGGTATGAACAAGTTTCTGCTCAGCTGGCTGATCTTCCGGGCGCTGAACATCTTAGCAATTCCCCTTTTATTCGTGCTGCTAATCAAACTTGGCCAAGTTCTGAAAAAGGATGTTTCGGCCAAAGATCTAGCACTCGTATTCCTCTCTCCGTTGTTTCTGATCGAGATCGTCAGTAATAGTCATAACGACTTATGGATGTTGATTCCGGCTGTGGCGTCGCTTTGGCTGGTCTTTCAGGCAAAGAAAAGGGGAGTGGGGAAGCGGCTGATTCTTTCCGCTGTCCTATTGGCTGTTTCGATTTCCACCAAGTTGGCGACAGTCACGCTCTTCCCCATTTGGTTTTTCGGTGCTTGGAGAGCAAGCTCAACAGCTGGTAGCATCAAATGGTTGCCACAGTCTCCCCGCCGCTGGCTAGATTTGGGCTGGGCCTTGGTCCAAGAAAACCTGGGCTTCATAGCCAGTACTCTCTTATTCCTCCCCTTGCTCATTAGTCGCTCTCAGTTTTTCCACCCTTGGTATTTGCTATGGTCGCTGATCTGGTTGCCCCTCATTTCGGTAAGATGGTGGAGGGTGTTCCTGCTCGCTTTAGTGGTTAGTTCATTGTTCCGGTACGTGCCTTGGCTGCTTGCTGGCGGTTTTGAGAACCAGGTTCTCGAGCAACAACAAGCTGTGACTTGGATTGGAGGGCTGCTCGGCTTAGGATTAGGGATGATTTGGCAAAATTTTTTGAGCCGGAAGCATACATGAAGAAAACGAACCGATCTGTCCCTCACTCTGCACTTCCCTTTTTACTTGGAATGCTTAGTGTGGTCGGTTTATATGTCATTACTCATCTTTGGCAGCTGACTTTCTTCTCTGTTTTTGCTGATGAAGCCATCTATATTCGTTGGGCACAGTTGATTCTGGATGACTGGAAACAGTATCTCTTTTTTGCTCTGAATGATGGGAAGACGCCGTTATTTATCTGGATGCTGGCAGCAGCTCAATCCTGGAGCACGGATCAGCTGCTTGCGGGTCGCCTGGTCAGTGTCTTAGGTGGTGGAGTACAACTCCTGGCTACATGGCTGATCTTACGCCAGCTCAAGCTGAAGCGGCTTACGCAGCTTCTCGGGGTGTTATTAGTGGTGGTGCTACCTTTTTGGTTTACCTATCATCGTTTAGCTGTGATGGATGGCTGGTTGACAGCATGGCTGTCGCTCTCCTTCTGGGCTGCTCTCAATATTGCAGACGCCCCACCTAAAAACCGGGTGCGCTGGGTATTACTCGCAGGGGTGACCTATGGCCTAGCTTTGTGGACCAAGCTGCCAGCGTTATTTTTTGGTCCAGTCTTCTTGGTTGTCCCCTTTCTTCATAAGGAACAGAAGTTTCGACTGAATCAGCTGATACGGCTCTGGTGGCCGTATGTAGCCAGCGCAGGAGTTGGTTTGTTGATTTTTGCTACTTTGCGGCTGGTGCCAGGTTTTGGCCAACTCTTTAGCCGGGGACAGGACTTCTCATACACTTTTTCGGAAGTTCTAGCCGGTAGATGGACTGAAAGCTTTGCCAATATGGTTCGCTTTACTAGCTACTTCGGTGCTTACCTGACTTGGCCGATCTTAGTCTTGATCTTTGCCGGTCTTTTTTCAGCTCGGGAACGCAGGCGCGTCGGACTTTTGATTCTGTCAGCACTTGTTTTCTTGATACCGTTTGTTGTGTTGGGTAAAGTTGTTCACCCGCGCTATCTGCTGCCTGCCGCCCTATTTTTGACGATTGCTGCAGTGACCAGCATGGAGTCACTCGTTGACCGCTGTCGTACCGCTATCCAACATGGCCACGTGGCTTGGGTAGGAATCGCTATTCTGATTGCCTTATTAACGGGTCAAGTTTTCACTTATGCAGTCCTGTTCATGTCGACGTTTATCTTTACTCCGGACAATACTCCTTTTGTGCCAGCAGATCGCCAACAGTATTTGGAAGAGTGGTCCTCCGGCCACGGCATCATTCAAACTGTCGCCTTACTTGATCGTCTAACTGAAGATCACAGTGTTGCAGTCGCCACCGAGGGAAGATTTGGCACACTGCCGGATGGGCTACTACTTTACTTCCATGGACAAGATGTCAGTAATCTTTATATAGAAGGTACTGGTCAATATCCGGTCAAAAGTTTGCCTGAGTTTTTCGTCGAACGAGCCAAGAACTTTGACCAAGCATTGTTAGTCGCCAACTCTCACCGAATGGAAATTAGCCTCCCATCGACTCAATTGGTTGCCCAGTTTTGCCGACCCAACAACGCTCCCTGCCTGCAAGTCTGGGATGTCACTTTATTGGTAAAGGCTCAGCCAAGTAGCCATACCCCTTGATCGTTCGGACGATGGAGCCATACGGCCCCAACATCATTCGGAGTCGACGGATGTAGACGTCAATAGTGGCATAGCTGGGAATCTTGCCGTCTGGCCAGATGTGGTTAATTAGTTGATCCCGTGTCACTACCCGGCCGTTTTGCCTGACTAGATACGAAAGTACCTGAAACTCTCTCCGCCGTAATCGCAGTATATGCTTCCCTAGGATCACCTGACCCTTGTCTAGTAAGAGCTCGAGCTCACCAAAACGGATCGCCTCTTCTTTTCGATGCTTGGTACTGTAGAGTAGACGCTCGATCCGCAGAAGGAGCTCTGTAGTCGAAAATGGCTTGATCAGATAGTCGTCTGCACCTTTCCGAAGCCCGTTTATACGATCCTGGACGGTCGATTTTCTGGAGAGAACCAGCAGTGGAGCCGTATGGTCGAGTTGTGTCATATATTCCACCAACTCCAAGCCATCCCCATCAGGCAAGGCTCTGTCAAGGACAATCAGTGCAGGCCGCTCCTCTGCCAAGTATCTGTAGCTAGACTCCAGATTCGAGGTGGTCGTCATGGTGTACTGTTTAGGGAGGACCTGGGCAATGCTTCTGGCCACCAAAGGGTCGTCTTCGACTAGTAAGACTAGGTGTTTCATGTTTACTACTATACGGAGGATTCTGAAGAAAAACTGAAATTTTACCCTTTTCCCATAGAAGAGGGACTAAAATCGATAGCAGCAAAAATGCTAAAGTCTTTGCTATAATAAGGCGTTCATTTCCCAGGTAGTGAAATGGCATCACAACAGGTTCTGGCCCTGTTATTTAAGGTTCGAATCCTTACCTGGGATCACAGACTAGATCACAAACTGCCCGTCTTTGTAGATCACTTTTTCGGTGCCATTACTGAGCTTGGCAGTGACTGTCCGATCAGTCGTCGAGATAATGTCAGTATGCTCGGGCGAGTCGTTGTAGCCTAGCTCTTCCCACTCTGCTTTGGTCAACTTTGAGGCTTCACCTCGGTAACAGTCCTTGTAGGCCATTCCGATTGCCAAGTGGGTATTTCCAAATGGTCCTCCGATGTTTTCGTCAAAGAGTGTCTCGGCCATCACGTGAGTAATCCGCGACATCCGTTTATCCGTCAGCGAATACTCGCCGATCTTGTCGGCGTTGGGGCTTTTCAGCATCTGTTGGAGGAGTTTGTTACCAACTCGGGCACGGGCATCGACAACCAAACCATTTTCAAAATGAAGGTCGATATCTCGCAGGACATTCCCATATCGGTAGAGGGGTTGATTGAAGTGGATATGTCCGGAAGTTCCCCGCCAGTTGGGAGAAGTAAAGAACTCAAAACTGGGAATGTTCCGACCACTACCGCCTTGCCAGATGCGCTCTTTGCCCAGTTGGACTTTCAGATCCACGTCTGGGCCTTTGACCTCCAGCCACTCAATCTCCATGTCATTCAGTTTGTTCTTGATCTCTTCTTGAAACTTGAAGAGCTTCTTCCACTCAGCGACAGGATCTTCTTTGTCCAAGAAACAGGCTTTGATGATCTGTTGCCAGTACTCTTCCAACGACAAGCCGACTTCCTTAGCTTTGGCGGCAACACCCCAGAGGGCGAGCGTCCAAGTGAAGTCACCCTTGATCTCTTTTTCCATCAGCCATTTTCGATAGGGGTCCCGAGCATCTCGAGCCTTGGTGATCTTGCCGGGATCCACATCTTTAAGCTCTTCGGGATCCACGTCTGCCAAAATACCCACTTGATGATCAATCATCTTGACACGGGCACGGTAGTACTCTTC
>JACFOI010000040.1:0-820 GCA_019454415.1 Patescibacteria group bacterium
GCACAGTAAATCGTTTCCAACTCCCGGCCTTTCAATCCGGAAGTAGAGATCACGTTGATGATGTGACCTGACTTTCGGGGGATCATTCTTTTATAGACTTCCTGAGCTATATAAATGTTTCCCTTCAGGTTGATACCAAAGACATCCATGATTTCCTGGCGAGTGGTGTTTTCAAACTCTTTGACCAGACCTCGACCGGCGCAGTTGACCAGGAAGTCGATGTGGTCAGTCTGTTGATCAATCTCGGCAAATGCGTCGTCGATGTTTTGCAAATCTCGGATATTTAAGGGAATCTTGATCACGGAGGAGGGGAGATCCGTCCGTGCAATATTGCGGGAGAGGGCAAAGACCTTTACCTTCTGGGCAGCCAGCAACTCTGCCACGGCCTTTCCCAGGCCGCTTGATGCGCCAGTGACTACGGCTACTTTGTTGGTGAGAACTGTGCTGGTTGGCTTCATACCCTTCATTATAATAGAAGCGGAGACTCATTCATGAACATCATCCACTGCGAAACAGAAATCCAGGCACTGAATCAAGCCGCGGCTGCGTTACACACAGCACTGGAGGCTGCCCGGGCTAGACAACATCATGTTCTGCTCCTTCTCTCTGGGGGGAGCAATCTAGGGGTTGCCAAGCAACTTGGTGCATATTTGGATCATGACTCGCTTACGATATATCCCTTGGATGAGAGGTATAGTGCGGACAGTGCAGTGAACAACTCACTTCAACTGCACGCAGCAGGGATACCGATACAACTGGTGGTGCCTGAGGATGGGGAGTCCTTACAAGCATTTGGTCAGCGATTCAGTGACGAGCTTTC
>JACFOI010000040.1:830-2012 GCA_019454415.1 Patescibacteria group bacterium
GATTGCTACCCTGGGCATGGGGCCGGATGGCCACATCGCGGGTATTTCACCGATGCGTGATGCTGCAGACACATTTCAAAAAATATTTTATGAAGTCGATGACTCGGCGGTAGGCTATGAGGGAAACCTGTCACCGCCAGAGCGAATTACGGTAACGCCCCAGTTTTTAACTAAAAAGATTGACGTGACAGTTGGGCTAGTTACCGGTCAAGCGAAAGCCGCTGCTCTGGAAATGTTGCAAAATACGCCGACGCCAGTTCATGAACAACCCGCTCAACTCTTAAAACAGGCTCATGGCTCAGTACAGATTTTCGCGTGTACGAAGTGAGGAAAAGGGGAGCGGGATACGGGAATCGAACCCGCTTCTGCTCCTTGGGAAGGAGCCATTCTACCAGTGAACTAATCCCGCTAAACTGTTTTCAGCTGAACCAGCAGAGTATACAAAACTTTTAGTGATTTTGCCTGGTTAACTCACAAACAACCGATCTGATCTGCATGGCTCTGGCGCAATTAGGCAGCTTTCTTGTACACTGAATTGATACTCAACATTCCCTATGCCAGCTCTCAGACCTTCTTTGCCTGCGATCCCTCCGTACCTTTCTGCCCTGCTTTTTTATAGCTTCATTATCTTGCTGATCGAGATGGCCGACAGTGTGATGGCATATGTGGCGCCAATCTTCCTGGAGAACGGAGTCAAAAACTCTTTTTACATGGGTATTATCCTGTCTAGCTCCTCGGTCGTTGGTCTCTTCTGTGACGCGATTTTTCCGAGTGTTTTTCGGGCCAAGCAGCACCTTTTTTTCCTGTGGAATACGGTCATCCTGGCTTTACTTTTTCCAGCTATTTTTTTGTTTTTCCCACAACAAGTTCCTGAGTTTGTGCTGGCTATGGCAATCTGGGGAATTTACTACGAGTTTCTGGTTTTCTCCAAAGCCTACTTCATCGAAGCATTTATTAAGATGGACCGCCATGCCCTAGCGTGGGGGATCCTGAATACTTTCCGGTCTTTGACGATGTTTGCCGTTCCCTTGTTTGTGCCGTTCTTACTCGATCAAGGAGTGGCTCAACCACTGATGGTGACTTTCAGCTTACTGTTCCTAAGCCTTTTCTGTATTGTAGTTTTCAACCGAATCTTCCCGACTCGGAAGCGAGAAGTGGTTCAAGAAGTGGTCACCAAGAAGA
>JACFOI010000021.1:0-6760 GCA_019454415.1 Patescibacteria group bacterium
CGAATCTTCCCGACTCGGAAGCGAGAAGTGGTTCAAGAAGTGGTCACCAAGAAGAGCAGCGCTTTAAAAGAGCTCTACATTTGGCGAAGTATCATTAGAAAGATTTGGCCCATCTTCCTCTTTATCTTAGTGTTATTTATTCTGGAGGCGACTTTCTTCTCAATTGGGATTCTTGCATCAGAAGAGCTCCGCCAAACCAGTATTTGGGGGAGCTTCCTCATTCCGGCGTATATGTTGCCGAATCTCTTTACTGGCTTCTTTGTGCAAAGACTAGGAGTCAAGATCGGCAAAAAACGATTGGCTTTCTTATCCGGTGGTATCGGAGGTGGGCTGCTGTTTGTCGCTACCTTGTTTGCTGCTTCACCACCGCTCTTGATTGCAATCTTGTTCGTCTCTGCTTGCTTTAGCTCGCTAGCTTATCCGGCCATCCTGGCCGTTATTCAGGACTACATTACTCGCTTAGGCAACTTTGGCGGCGAGATGGTCGGCCTGCAAAATGCTGCTGGCAGTATTGGTTACATTATCGGACCAATGCTCGCGGGCTGGGTAGGTATGACGCTCGGTAACCTTCCAGCCATTGGTATAATTGGTCTTCTCATGATGCTTATCTCAGCCGTGAATATTCTGATCGTGCCACGTAAAATTAAGATGCCTCAAAAAGAGCTCCAGCTGATTACCAGCATTTAATCCTTTGAAAGAGAAATCGTCAGTCACGGGTTTAGCGGCGAACCAGCACAATTCCGAATGGAGTGTTTCTGCCTGGCCCGGCCACGTAGCGGCCATTGACCATCATGGCTGTGGAGCCGCCGCTGTCGAGGTTAAGTGCATTATCAAGACCGAGCGTCTTGAGCACCCGAGCGACTTCTGCCACGGTGGCATTTCGGACAACGCCGATGTAGACGGTGTTGCCTTTGGTACCGATGAAGCTGCGGGAGCCGCGGCTACCTTTCTTGGGATCGCCGTCACCACCGAACTTGACCTCACCGCCAAACAGCAGCAACGGCTGCGAAGCAATCACCGAGTCCGGGCCAGTGTCGCGTCCCCATTCCGAGGAAGCGCCGACGAAGCGGGCAGAGCCTCCTTGGAAGATGACGGCCGGCACACTGCTGTAAACGTTGTTGTCGGAGTTGAAGTAGACCTTGTTCTTATTCATTAACAAGGTGTCGAAAGAGTTGGTCTTGCCGGCACAACTGGGGTACTCGGCTGGACAGAAGTAGGGGCCGTTGATACCGGCAAAGCCGCCGGCGCGGGAGACGTAGTTGGCTAGTGAATCCACCGGACAGCCGTCACCACAGTCGCCGGAAGACGCCGTTTCTACTACGACTCGAGTACTTCCCAGGTCGGCTGCTACGAGATCCACCTGGAACTTACCAAACTCATTTTCGACTGCTTGCCGACTGTACCCGGAGCCGGGCGGAGCGTTATTGACTGCTAGGTTGGCTGGCACTCCACCGGCACTGGCATCGAGCTGCGCGCGCTGAGTGGAGATGTCGCTTTTCAGTCGGGTCAGCCGGGCAGACGCCGAGGCGTAGTTGCGCTGAGAAAGATAAGTCAGCACTTGGGCAAAGTCAGCATCGAGGGTCTGTGTTCTGGTGGTGTCTTCTTTGAGCTTAAGCAGATCGTTGTAAGCAGCCACCGCATCCCGGTAGGTGGTCTGAATGTTACGGATCTCGGTCATTAGTTCTTGATTCTTCTGGAACTGATCTTCTGCCTTAACTGCATCAAGCTCCGCTGCCGTGACCGTCAGCTTTTCTTCAACTTCCTGAAGTTGCTGGTTCAGGGCAACCTGTCGCTCCTCACCAACTTGCAGGAGCTGGGTCTTTGTTTGGTTTTGGGTATACAACGCATAGATCACATAGGCTGCCACAGCTGCCCCACCCACTACCGTGCCCAGCAGCAGATACTTCACCACCTTGAGCGCACGAGCGATGCCTTTTTTGGAGGGAGATTTTGTTGAGGGCAGGGGCAGTTTTGGCATTCTACATTACAGTATAGCTAGTCAGGAGTCAGGCCAAAAGGACAAAAAATCAGCCTGTCGAGAACCTTCCCGACAGGCTGAAAAGTGAGGGTGTACAGGTGGCGGGAAAGCTAATCGCCCCAGAACTCTGAGTTCTCGGGCATTTTCCAGACACCTCCGGCGATGACGAGGAAGGCAATGCCCACAATCGCCACCGGTCCCCAACTGGGGAATACACCGACAAGAGTGACCACCACAAGGATGGCTTCGACTGCGATCCCAAGCAGCGCAACGCGGATCGCATTTCGTACATGTACGGGCTGGCGCTGCAGCCATGCGTTAAACTGGTCCAACGTTTATCTCCTTGACTAAATTAACGCGGCTATATCCTATAACTATTTTGCTCGAAAATCAACTAGACGGACGGCATCACCCTGGGGAACCTTAGATTGGGAAAAGAGCGAAATTACTACAATTACTATAATTGTGGCAATTCCTAAAAACATAAAAAAGTTCGAGCGGGACTTTTGTCTTGGCGACCTCGATGGGAATCGAACCCACGATCTCCTCCGTGACAGGGAGGCATGTTAACCGCTACACCACGAGGCCACGTGTGGGGCAGGATTTCCAGGTGTCTGGCTGGTTCGTCCCAAGTCTTCTCTGGACTCAGTAACCTCCCCAACCTCTGAAAATCTGCACCGTTCCACACAGAGATATTGAATTATACGGTTTTTGCCCTATTTTGCCAAGCTAGAACAGCTTGCAAACTAGAGTAGAATAAAAGCAATAAGAAAAGGACAGTTATGCCACTTCTCATCGTTATCGTCATTCTTGCCATCATCGCTTTCTACGTGATTGCGGTCTACAACAGTCTTCAGACGCTCAAGACTCAAATCGTCGCCAGCATCCAGGAGATCGGGAATCAACTGAAACGGCAGGCCTCCTTGATTCCAAACCTTGAGGCAGCCGTCAAAGGGTACCTCAAACACGAGAAGGGTATCTTTGAGATGCTGACCGCGGCTCGTACATCTGCCCAGAAGGCATCTGCTTCCGGCGAATCAAAAGATATCGAGAAGGCAATCTCAAATCTGCAGTCAGTGATTCCCCAGATCCAAGTCTTAGTGGAGTCTAACCCGGAGCTGAAGTCCAATGAGTCAGTTAATAACTTTATGCGCGAGCTCGGGGACACAGCCGATAAATTGATGTACGCTCGCCGTTCGCTGATTGACCTCAGTCAAGCATACAACGAGAAGCTGGTCGTCTTCCCGAGTAACATCATTGCTAATATGTTCGGCTTCAAACCTGAAAAGGGACTCGATACTGCCCTGACAGGAGAGCATGTTTCAGTCAGTGAAGCTGAGACTAAAGACGTCAAAGTCAACTTATAATGCGTCCCAGTCGCCACTGGCGCCATACGACGTATACCTTCGATGACACACTACGATTTAGTTGCTTCTAACCAACGCAAGTCATGGTTTATTCTGGCAGCATTTCTGGCCTTTATTGTTGGCGTGGTCTACGTGATGAGTGTAGCGTTTGACTTTGGTCCTGACTTTACCTTATTTGCTGTAGTCTTTACGGCTATTACCTCTATTGGCTCTTACTGGTGGTCCGACAAAATCGTCTTGGCAATCTCTGGAGCTCGACCGGCTACCCGGGAAGAGTTCTTTGATTTCTACACCGTTACCGAGAACTTGTGCATGAGTCAACGGATGAAGATGCCCAAGCTCTATGTGATCGACGATACCGCTATGAACGCATTTGCGACGGGCCGAGATCCAGACCACGCTGCCGTCTGCGCAACGACTGGCTTGCTGGCGCGGCTCAATCGCGCTGAGATCGAGGGCGTGGTCGCTCACGAGCTTTCCCACGTTAAAAACTACGATATTCGACTGGCTACGGTCGTCAGCGTCTTAGTGGGCAGTGTGGCGCTGCTGTCGGACTGGATGTTGCGGATGACTGCGTGGGGCGGCCGCCGACGGGATCGGGAGGGGGAAGGGCAGATCGGCATGATCTTGTTCCTGGTGGGTATTGTGTTGGCGATTCTGTCGCCCATTATTGCTACCTTAATTCAGCTGGCCATCTCCAGACGACGTGAATACCTGGCTGACGCTTCCGGCGTCGCCATCACCAAAAATCCCCAAGGTCTGATTCGGGCGCTCCAGAAGATTTCCCATGACACCGAGCCGCTTGAGGCTGCCAATAAAGCGACCGCGCATCTGTATATCTCTGATCCATTGAAAAATATTCATGGGGGAGTGGGGCTATTTGCTAACCTGTTTGCAACTCACCCACCGGTAACCGAACGAATTAAAGCACTGGAGAGTTTGTAAGGTCACATCTAAGGTGGTGGCTCCCCATCTGAAAAAACTGTCCGCTGTGGTAAACTTCACTTGATGAAAACCCAGATTCCCGTTTCCCATATCGCCAAGTTGGCCAACATTCCGATTACCAGTGACGAAGAGCAGAAGCTCCAGGCGGCATTTGAAGAAACGTTGGCAGTTGTCGAGGAGTTGCAAGCGGTGGACGTAACCGATGTCCAACCGACCTTCCAGGTGACTGGTCTGGAAAACGTGACTCGGGAAGATACTATTGATGAGACGCGAATGTTCACTCAGGAACAGGCGCTCGCTAACGCTCGCGCCACCGCCGACGGCTACTTTGTCGTCCCGCAGATCATTAGCCAAGATTAAACAGCACGTATGTTAAACACGCTCACCCTCACTGAAGTCCTTGGGAAGTTGAAACGCAAAGAGATCTCACATGCGGAGCTATTCGCGGATCTACAAAAAAGCTACGCCCAGAATGAAAAGCTGAATGTCTTCCTGACCATGAATGACAAACTCGCTGAAGACAGTGAGGCAGCTGCTACCAAAGCCTTGATGGGCGTCCCGCTTGCGATCAAGGATAACTTCTGCACGACTGGCCTGCGTACCACCGCCTCTTCTACCGTGCTAGACACTTTTATTCCGCAGTATGACTCAACAGTTACTCGTCGGCTGAAAGAGGCCGGCGCAGCGATCCAGGGCAAAACCAACATGGACGCCTGGGCACATGGCTCTTCCACCGAAACTTCTCAGTACGGTCGGACTCTCAACCCACGCAATCCTGAACACCTTCCGGGTGGTTCGTCCGGTGGCAGCGCCGCCGCAGTGGCCGCTGATATGGCCATTGCCGCCATTGGCTCCGAAACAGCCGGCTCGATCCGTCAGCCATCTGCCTGGTGCGGCACAGTCGGGCTCAAACCTACCTATGGCCGGGTTAGTCGCTACGGCGTAGTTTCGATGGCCTCTTCCACAGACTCTCCAGGCCCGATCACCAAGACCGTGGAAGACGCTGCACTCCTCCTCAACCATATCGCTGGCCACGATCCCTATGACGGCACCAGCTCGACCAATCCTGTTGACGACTATACCCAGGCGCTGGGCCAATCAATTGAAGGACTCAAGATCGGCGTTATCTACATGGACATTCCCGGCCTGGCTGAAGTGAAGTCTCTTTTTGAGCCGCAATTGAAAGTCTTTGAAGAGCTGGGTGCTCATGTCGAGTATGCGCAAGCCATGGATCCCAATCACGCCATCGGTGTCTACACCGTAGTTCAGCGTTCAGAAGTCAGTAGCAACCTCGCCCGCTACGACGGCGTGCGCTATGGCAACGACCGGTCTCACTTTGGCGATGAGGCCAAACGGCGGATCATGCTCGGGACTTATACGCTGAGTAAAGGCTACGCCGACAAGTACTATTTATTAGCGCAGAAAGTGCGCACTCTCTTCCTGCAGGACTTTGCCCGTCTGTTCCAGAAATATGACATCTTGGTGTCACTGACCTCTCCCGGCTTTGCCAAAAAAATTGGTGCCAGTGAGAGCAGTGCCATGTTTGGCGAACTGGAAGATATGTTAGTCGAGCCGAGCTCTATCACTGGTTTGCCGGGGATTAACGTACCCTGTTATCACGATCCGAAAACCAACCTTTACCTGGGCATGAATATCATGGCCCCGATGTGGCATGAGTCGGAGATGATCAGTGTGGCCGACGCTTTTGAGAAACATACCAGTTGGAACTCTTGGAGAAACGCGGAGAAACAATGACAGAGTATCAGTTAGTTTGCGGCATGGAAGTTCATGCGGAGCTGAAAACAGCTACCAAGATGTTTTGTGGCTGTAAGAATGATCCGTTCCATGCACCAAAACCAAACATCTATACTTGTCCAGTCTGTCTGGGCATGCCCGGTGGTCTGCCTGTAGCTAATCGCACAGCGATTGAGTGGACGATCAAGCTGGGAGTGGCCCTAGGCTGCAAGATTAACCTTTTTTCTCACTTTGATCGCAAGAACTACTTTTACCCGGACTTACCCAAAGGATACCAGATCAGCCAGTACGACCAGCCGTTCTGTTATGACGGCAAGCTAGAGACTGAGTTTGGTCCAGTCCGTATCCGCCGGATTCACCTAGAAGAAGACACGGCCAAACTTCTGCACAAAACGATCGACGGCAAAAAAGTCAGCCTGATTGACTTCAATCGCAGCAGCGTGCCGCTGATCGAAATTGTCACCGAGCCAGACATCATCTCGCCTGAGCATGCCAAAGCCTACGGCAAAACGCTACGACAGATCCTGCGTTTCATGGATATCGCCGACTGCGACATGGAGCAGGGCGGCATGCGGCTGGAAGCCAACGTCTCGATCCGGCCAGTCGGAGAGAAAGAGCTGCCGGTCTACAAAGTCGAACTGAAGAACATCAACTCGTTTCGCTTCTTGGAAAAAGCCGTGGCCTACGAGATGGAGCGCCAAGCCTGTGAACTGAA
>JACFOI010000021.1:6860-17780 GCA_019454415.1 Patescibacteria group bacterium
ATTGCCGAGAACGCCGACGCCGTCGCTCAGTATAAAGCCGGCAAAACCCAGATCTTTGGCTTCTTCATGGGACAGGTTCAGCGCCGACTGGGCAAAAAAGTTGACATGCAAGTAGTCAAGAACGCAATCGAGCGCAAGCTACAGTAAACGAGTTCCGCTAGTTTTTCGCTACTTCTTTCCGCCCGGCGCCCCCAGTGCCTCTTTCACGGCTTCGGCAATCAATACTCTATGATCGGCAAAGATCGTACCGTCATCTCCGACTTTTTCCGTTCCCAGCCAGACGAAACCGTCAATCTCATCCATGGGGGAATCAGCCTGACCGATGGTGACTGGCGGCCGCTGATCAAGAAGCACATAGAACAACGCCGAGGCCCACGGCCCATTGTAGTAGAGGCCAACATAGATTAACTGCTCCAGGGGAACCTGAACACCGATCTCCTGCTCAACCTCACGCTGGGCAGTCCGGCGTTCAATCTCGATGGATTGACCCATGTTTAGATCACGCACGTTAGGCGGAATCTCTGCGTTTTTGATATCGGTGTCATTGACTTTGCCGCCCACCAGGGACTTCTCACCGGCACCTTGCTTGGACCAATAGGGACGGATGACTGTGCTTACCACCACATGATCCTCACCAGTTCGCGGGTGCTTTTCTTGGACAACCACTGCACACCGTGCCACCGTTTTATCAAGCCCGAGCTGCTGGGTTCTGTAAAAGTTTTCGTCTTCGTACTTTGGCATATATGCCGACCATATCATCAGTACTCAAAAAAGTACAATCTTTTTTGTTACAATCAGCCAGAATGTCTTCACCGTTTGTTCACCTCCATGTTCACACTGAGTACTCAATGCTCGATGGCTTGGCCAAAGTCGGACCTCTGGTCAAACGCGCCAAAGAGCTAGGTTTCACTGCCTTGGGTCTGACTGATCATGGCGGTATGTATGGTGCCGTCACCTTCTACAACACCTGTCGGAAGAATGAGATCAAAGCCATCATTGGAGTAGAGGCCTACATGGCCAAGAACTCCCGGTTTGATAAACAGACCAAGATGGGCAACGACCAGTTTCACTTGCTGCTGTTGGCCCAAAACATGACCGGCTATAAAAACTTGATGCGGCTAGTTTCTATCGCCAACCTCGAAGGCTTCTCCTACAAACCCCGCATGGACGAAGAGATTCTTTTCAAGTACAGCGAAGGCATTATCTGTACCAGTGGCTGTATGTCGAGCATCTTTAACCGCCTGCTGCTAGAGGGAAAAGAAGAGGAAGCGCTGGAGAAGTTCAAGCTCTACAAAGAAAAGTTCCCGGGACGTTTCTACGTGGAGCTACAAGCACATCCCAAAGTCAAAGAACTCAAAGAGTTGACCAAAAAACAAGTTGAGATCGCCCGCAAACTGGACCTGCCGCTGATCGCGACTAACGACGTTCACTACATCAATCCTGACGACGCCCAAGCCCAAGATGCGCTGCTCTGTGTCCAGACTCGTAAGCTGATCAGTGATAGCAAGCGGATGACGATGATGGACTCACCAGACTTCTATCTGCGCAGTGCTCAGGAGATGGAAGAGCTGTTTCATGAGTATCCAGAAGCGCTGGAGAACACAGTCAAGATCGCCGAGTCGGTGGATCTGGAAATTCCTACCGGTAAGCTGAACTTCCCGATCTTCCCGGTGCCGGAAGGGGAGACCGATGCCAGTTACTTCAAGAAGCTCGCCTATGAAGGTCTCTACAAAAAATGGCCCAAACCGACTCAAGAGATGATTGACCGGCTGGACTACGAGATCGGAATCATTATTCAAAAAGGCTATCCGACGTACTTTTTGATTACCCAGGACTTCGTCAACTGGGCGAGGAACGCCGGAATTGGTGTTGGTCCGGGCCGCGGTTCGGCAGCTGGTTCGCTGGTCGCGTATGTGCTGGGTATTACCACCATGAATCCACTCCAGCACGGCTTGCCGTTTGAACGGTTCCTCAACCCACAACGCCCGACTCCGCCGGACATCGACATGGACTTTGCCGACGACCGCCGTAATGAAGTGGTGCAGTACGTGGCGCAGAAGTACGGCGAGGACCATGTCGCTCAGGTGATTACCTTTGGTCGGATGGAAGCGCGGGTAGCTGTGCGGGACATTGGCCGCGTGCTCGGTATGCCGTACGAGGAGCCGGATAAAGTCGCTAAGCTCATCCCCAATGTTCCCGGCCACAAGACCAGTCTCAACGATGCCATCGAGCAGATTACAGAGCTAGGCGAGTACTACAAGCAGCCCAAGTACAAAGAGTTGATTGACCTGGCTAAAAAGGTGGAGGGAGTCATCCGCCAGACCTCAGTCCACGCCGCAGCCGTGGTGATCGCGGATAAACCACTCTATGAGTACACTCCTATTCAGAAAGACCAAGTCAGTGGCAAGATTATTACCCAGTACGACATGTACTCGTTGGACTGTAACGTCTCTGATGACGCAATTGGTCTCTTGAAGTTCGACTTTTTGGGCTTGCGGAACTTGTCGATCATCCAGACCGCTGTCAACTTGATTAAAGAACAAAAAGATATCGACCTCGACGTCTCCAAGCTTCCGCTGGATGACAAAAAAACATTCGAGCTGCTTTCCAGTGGCGAGACGACCGGCATCTTCCAGTTAGAGTCTGGGGGGATGCGTCGCGTGGCCAAAACCTTGCAGCCCAACCAGTTCTCAGACATCACCGCTATGGTGGCCTTGTACCGTCCAGGCCCCATGGACCTGATCCCCACCTTTATCGAAGGCAAACACAGTCCTGAGAGCGTTGTGTACCCGCATGAATCATTAAAACCTGTTCTGCAAGAAACCTACGGAGTAATGGTCTACCAGGAGCAGATTCTGCAGATTGCCAATGTCATGGCCGGCTACACGCTGAGTGAAGCTGACATCCTGCGGCGCGCGATCGGTAAAAAGAAAAAGTATCTTTTGGACGAAAACAAAAAACGTTTTACCGAACAGTCGATCGCCAAAGGCTACACCAAAGAGGTCGCTGACAAGGTCTGGGGTTTCATCGAGGCGTTTGCAAACTACGGCTTCAACAAAGCCCACGCTGCCAGCTACGCCATGATCTCTTATCAGACTGCCTACCTCAAAGCTCACTATCCGGCTGAGTACATGACCGCCTTGATGAGTGTTGAGTCCGGCTCCAAGTCTGCCAACCGTGACGAGAAAGTGGCCGTCGCCATTGAGGCCAGCAAGAAGATGGGCCTGCGGATTCTGCCGCCGGATATTAACTTGTCACAGATCGACTTCAACCTCGAGCCCGATCCCAGTTCAAAGGGCGGCAGTGCGATTCGGTTTGGCTTTAATGCAATTAAGAACGTCGGCGCGGCAGCAATCGAGAATATCGTGGCCACGCGGAACAAAATCGGGAAGTTCCAGTCGTTTAGTCACTTCCTGATGACCACTGACAACCGTAAAGTGAATAAAAAAGTGCTTGAGTCACTGATTAAGGTCGGTGCGTTCGATCAGTTTGGCAGCCGGGCCAGTATGCTTGAACAGCTGGAAGAGATTCGAGCAAAAGTCACTCAGTTTAACTCTGATGTTGACGGCCAGGATGGCTTGTTTAGCGGACTAGGAGACACCAGTCAAATCGTCCAAGACACCTTTCCCAAACTGCCAGAGTACCCGCAAGCAGAGCTGCTGTCATTTGAGAAAGAGCTACTCGGCATCTACCTGACTGATCATCCACTGGCTCAGGCACTGGAGTACGTCATCAAACACGCCAGTAAAGAGATTGCCGAAATCGAGCTGAGTATTCACCAAGATCAGACGTTTACCTTCGGAGGCGTCATCTCCAAGTTCCGTGAGACCACCACCAAAAAAACCGGCGCCAAGATGGCGTTTGGAACTCTGGATGATCAAACGGGCAGTATCGACTTTGTGATCTTTCCCAAAACCTATGAAGAGCTGGCCGGCAAACTGGCTGCGGATATGGTGGTCTTGATGCGCGCCAAAGTTGATAATCGGGACGACTCAGCACAGCTGATGGTCGAGAAGATTACTATTCCGGAAGAAAACCTGGTCTCACTGGCTGGTTCGGAGAAACACCACGAGCTCTTTATCCCGCGCAAGACCGATCAGTCGGTGTTGCAGGAAGTCGGTAAACTGCTGAAAAACCACCCGGGCAACGACCGGATTGTGGTGATTATTCCCAATGGCGGCGAGCCAAAACGGATGTTGTTGCCCTACGGAGTGGCCTGGAATGAGGAACTGCAAGCGGAAGTTGCTGAGCTGCTTGAGACCTAGCTTCTGTCTGGGCCCTACACTTGGCACCACATTTGAGTAATTTTCTCTTTTACTACAGTTAATGTAATTGTAGTAATTACAATAAAAAGTAAAAGCACCCATATGCCTATGGCATCTCCGAAGATATCTAAAATCTCTGCAATGGATTTTCGCTTTAAGCCAGGTACTTATCTTGATCTCAGCGACTATCTTGGCGAGTCATTCATTATTCTTCGGGGGACTAAACCCAAAGCAGTGCTGATTCCTTACTCAGATTTTCACCACTACCAACTGCTGAAACAGCAAAGACGTCGACTCCTCAGTCAGGCAAAACAGCAAAAATCTCCTCTTTGACTTTTCTTCGCTCCTCCGTACAATGAAGTTCCATGATGCAGGCAGCACATGGATCCACCAAACCCTCCCCCAAGTATATTTTTGTTTCCGGCGGTGTTCTCTCAGGACTCGGTAAAGGTGTAACCGCGGCGTCACTCGGCTTACTTCTCCGCTCTCGTGGCTACTCCGTGACCAATATTAAGTGTGAGAACTACCTCAACCTAGACTCCGGCAATATCAACCCTATCGAGCACGGCGACGTCTTCCTCTGTGAAGATGGCCTGGAAGCAGACCTCGACCTTGGCACCTATGAGCGTTTTCTGGGTGTCAATGTCGGTGAAAAAAACTTCACTACCATGGGCCAGGTTTACTTGAAGGTGATCGAGGATACCAAAAATCTGTCCTTCAATGGCGCGACCGTCGATGCCATTCCTTACGTCCCAGAGGAAGTCATTCGCCGGATCAAAGCGACTGCCAAAGACTTTGACATCATTCTGATTGAACTGGGCGGTACGGCAGGCGAGTACCAGAACGCTATCTACTACGAGGCCTACCGGATCATGAAGCTACGTCAACCCCATGACGTAATTCATGTTCACGTTACCTACTTCCCGACACCAGAGCACATCCACGAGCTCAAATCCAAACCGACTCAGTTGTCCGTTAAAGTCCTCAACTCGATGGGGATTCAGCCAGACTTTATTGTCGGGCGGGCGGCCAGCCCGATTGATGACAAACGCAAAGAAAAGGTCGCTTTTTACTGTAACCTCGATAAAGCCGACGTGATCTCCAATCCGGATCTCCCGTCCATCTACCAACTGCCACTGACCTTCCACGACCAGCAGTTTGACGTTCGCGTCCTGGAAAAACTGCAGCTGCCTGTCCAGCGGATCGATATTGCCCCCTGGAAAAAGTTAGTCGAACGGATTGACGGCCCATTTGAAAAATCCATCAAGATCGGCATTATCGCCAAGTACATTGCGACAGGGGAGTATGAGCTGCAAGACTCGTATGCTTCACTGCTGGAAGCCATTAAACACGCCTCCTGGCACACCAGGAAGAACACTGAGATCCTGTTCATCAATGCCGAAGCGCTGGAAAAAAATGACCCAGAAGCCATCAAACGGCTCTATGACGCTGACGCCGTGATCGTACCGATCGGCTGGGGCTCCCGCGGGGTGGAGGGCAAGATCAAAGCCATCGAGTACGCCCGGACTCAGAAAGTCCCGTATCTGGGACTCTGCTACGGAATGCAGCTGGCGGCAATCGAGTTTGCCCGCCACGTCCTCAGCCTCAGTGACGCCCACACCGAGGAGGTGGCCCCTGAGACGGCTCACCCGCTTATCCACTCGATTCCTTTTGACCCCAAGTACCAACGCATTAAAGGGGAGGGGGCAAGTATGCGGCTGGGCGCCTATGACTGCGTGCTCAAAAAAGGCACCCTTGCCTATGAGATTTACAAGAAGCACCATGCCTTCAAGGACGAGGCTCACTCGGTCATTTCTGAGCGACATCGCCACCGCTTTGAGTTCAATAACGACTACCGCCAACGGATGGAGGACGCCGGGTTTGTGATCAGCGGCACGTCACCCGACGACTTTTTCGTCGAGATGATCGAACTTCCTCGGGAAGAGCACCCGTTCTTTATTGCCACTCAGGCTCACCCGGAGTACAAGTCAAGGCCACTCAGTCCGCACCCAGTGTTTGTGGAGTTCATCGAGGCCGCGGCCAGGAAAAGCTAATTACTTGCGTCCCTCAGTCTTTTTGGCAGTACAACAAGGCAATAAAAGGCGGCATGTTGTTGTGGGCTTGGCCACCGCCGGTGCTACCAGTAGTAGGAGAGACAGGCAGAGACCACGATCCTAGATTAGCTCCCAAGCTATAAATGCTACCTCCACCGCCAGAGAAGATGACCTGGACAAACTGTGAACCAGTGGCAGCCGGGTGGTCATGGGCAGGTATTTCATTGATGGTAAGCGTATGAGTTTCTTCCCCACCAGTCTGTCCGAGTGTCCGGACACTGATCCCACCGCCCGCCGTCGGGTTTGTGCCAATAATCGCCCGTCCTCGTCCAGCCGTAAACTCACTCCATCCCGTCGGACAGCTGGCTGCATTCAAAGCAATCACAGCACCACTGGGGAAAAGGGGAGGCAAGGGTGAAGGAGATGGAGAAGGCAAAGGGCTTGGGCTAGGCGTGGGAACGGGCGACGGTGGAAGCGGAGACGGTATGAAGACTGGTGGATCGTACTGGGCCAGAAAGTTATTTCGTAACTCGATAGCTGCATTGGACTTGAGGGGACGCCCCGAATCTTGCCAAGTAACTTCAACGGTAATGGTGATGATCTGTTGACCTTCAGTCTCATTATAAGTGACATGCGCCACTCTCTGAAAACGATCCTTTTCATCGACGAACTCACCAGAGGTACAAGCTCGCTGCGGCAGTTCTTCTAGCCCACCAGTCTCTGTATAGGGCAGTTGAGCTAGACAGAAGATACTCGACTCCTGAAGCTCCTGTAGGAAGCTCTCCCAGCCCATTAGGTTCCGCTGGGTCCGGAAGTACTCGACGCCTTCCTGGGTATATTTGGTAGCCAAGCTTTTAGCTTGAGAAACGACTGTAGAACGTAACGAAACAGAGATAGCGGCCACGGTGGTTGTCATCACCAACGCTACCACTCCTGTTGAAATGATTAACTCAATGAGCGTAGCACCTACTTGAGAGTAAAAAGATCCCCTTAAGGAGCAAAATGCGACGAGCGCGCGCGACGAGGCTTGTTGTCAAGCAGTTTTATGATAGCATTATTTAGCATGACCTGTCAAGCTTTTTTAGACTTCCGCTCAGTGGCTGCTTCCGAACTATCAGCCTTTCTTTCAGTCTAGCAAAAACGGAAGAGGGATGCAGCAAGCAGTTTACTTCCCAAGTTGCAAATCCAGGCCTGGGTGAGTATAATCTGTTCCTTGCATTACTAGTCTTTTACTTCAAGAGCACATATGGCACTACATCTTTCTTACAACGACCAAACCATCGCGGTCGGTGACACTGTCCGGGTTCACCAACGCATCATGGAAGAAAAACGCAGCCGCACCCAGGTTTTTGAGGGCGTGGTCATCGCAATCCGTGGCAAAGAGGCCGGTAAAACCTTCGTCGTTCGCAAGATCAGCGTCGGTGGCATCGGTGTCGAGAAAATCTTCCCTGTAATGCTGCCTTCTATCGAGAAGATCGAGCTCAAACGTAAGGGAGATGTCCGCCGCAGTAAGCTAAACTACCTGCGTGACCGCGTCGGCAAAGCCGCTTCCAAAGTCAAAGAGAAGAGCATGGACGAGCAGCTTAAAGCCTAAGCAGCTTGGTGTTCTTGGCGAGCAACGCGCCGCCCAGTTTCTTATTTCCAGAGGTTTCCGTATTCTTGACCGTAACATTCGTGTTGGCGGTGGAGAGCTTGATATTGTTGCCTGGGATCCCCATACCCGGGAGCTTGTCTTTGTCGAAGTCAAAACCCGCACCAGCTCCTTTTCCGGAGATCCCAGCTTGGCGGTGGACCACCGGAAGCTCCGGGCGCTACGACGTGCTTGCCATCAATACCGGAAAAAGTATCAGCCCCAAACATCCGCATTTCGAATCGATTTGATCACTGTCTTGCCTGGACAGCTACGCCACTATCCCAATATTAGCTGGGAACTGATAAAGTAATTTTGAACACTTCTTATGATAGAGCAGAAAGCCCTCAGGCAGCGCCATCCAGACATTGTCCCTCTTGCAGAATCCAGACCGAGGGTAGTGGCTTCTTTGCTCAGCGTTCTTCCCATGATCGAGGAGTATGACGCGCTGCGCAAGCAGCTGAGTCAAAACGGAAACGGCCGTTCAAGCGAGGAGTTGTTCCAGCGAGTGCTGGAGCTACGCAACGAGGCTCGGTACCTCTATGACTACTACAGCCCACGCGTCTATGAGGTCTACGTGGAGGAGTCTGTCCAGGAACCGATTGTTTCAGAAACCGGAGAAGTGCTCAGACCAGCGCGGCTCACTCCGGCCCACCTCGAGCCTCGCGCAGAGCTCCACCCCGGAGTCCAGTTTGAATACTTGCAGTTCCTGGGTCGTTTTCTTGACCGAGTGGAGCGTGACCTCCAAGGCCATGTGTATCGAAAAGAGCACTTATTACCTGATATCTCTGAGCAGAAGTCCAATATCTTAAATGCCCTGTACTCCAGAAACTTCTTGCTCGTCCAAGAATGGCTGGAGCAGCTTCGCCACCAGCGGGACGCGCGGAACGTTTTCGAGCAACTTGAGGAAGAAATAGCTATCGTTGAGGAAATCCTGGATGACAACTTTGTTCCCGGTCATTCCCGACTCTCTATCCAGATTGACCGGAGCCTCTCCGGCCTGGAGCATGCCAATTTAGAGCAGCTGCCGATCTTGATTGACCGGCTTAGAGAGCTGGTCGCCCTCTTAAACCGTGTCTACGACCTGGCAGAAAGCCGAGGCTGGGAGCCCACTTGGCAGGCGATCCGTCGCCACCTGTTCCGTTCGCTGGAAATAGTCCGCAAACGCGCCCTAGCTGACCTGACTGACCGATTGGACGGCTCCTTTGAAGAGGCTCAGGAACTCAAGTTGCTGGTGGAGGAACGAACAGCAGAACTCGGAGAAGCCAAAAAGGTCTTAGCAGAAGAAACTGCCCAGGATCGGACCCAGCTGCAAGAGGTAGTCACTCTGCTGGAAAGAGACATCCAACAGTTGAGCGAAGAGCTGGAGCTGATAGAAATGCGACTTGGTGGCACCAGCCTTGAGGAAGTAGAGATTCTGGCTGACAGTGCTATCGATAACTTGATTGATCAGATCCATGCCAAGCTGATGCCGCTGGAACGAGACAATGCAACTCTCTTGCAACGACTCGTGGAAACTGACCGGACAGCAAGACAACGCTTCTTCAAGTTTTTTACCGGAAAGAACGCGGCGGATCGGCTTCGGGCAGAACGGGAGCCACTCGTGACTAAGATCTCAGCCCTCCGGAACCGGGTGGATGCGCTTCAGGCCCGAAAACACAATCAACAGTTAATTACCATTTTTGATGCCGTGATGCAGATGGACATCGAGCCTGCCTAGTAGTTGCAGACGAAATTGCTAAGAAAATGGTAAAATACTCCTCTCTGAAGTATCGGAGTAGACATGTTTTTTTGAAGATCTGGCGCCGTGCCGAGCCTTCAAGAGCTGCACGGCAGAAGATGAAGATTCAAAAAAACATGTCTACGGACGGCCCCATCGTCTAGAGGCCTAGGACGTCAGGTTTTCATCCTGGTAACCCCGGTTCGAATCCGGGTGGGGTCACAACACAAATGAGAAGGGCACGCCCAGTATGGTGCGTGCCCTTTTCGGAAAACAGTGAGTCAGTTCTGGGTCGGCGTGGAAGTTTCCGGCGGGGTCGGGCGAAACGCCCACCACAGGAAGACCACGACGACGACGGTATAAACGATTGCTGCGGGAATACCCAGAAAGTGGGCGATCAGTACACCGATCCCCACCAGAATGGTGATCCCCAGTAGCGCCAAAAGCGCCATGCCGATTGCCAGATATAAAAAGAACCTCCGGCAACCTTCCATTCCCGCTTCAATCAAACCAGTCATACCAGGCATGTCCTACTCCTTTTCTAAACAAGGACAGGAAAAGTACCTATAAGTGCCTAGTAGCGCTCGAGATACCCTTGCTGTCCTTGAAGAAAAGAGGCGGATTCACTGTCTATTAATGTTCATAAACCGGCTGATGAGCGGTAGTTCGCTCACAGCCAATTTATCCCTTGAGTATAGCTCAAAATGCCTTAAAAGTAAATAATTATAGGCTATTTCCAGGCTAAAAATACATCCTTTTTACTCCCAAAAATGTGGATAAATTACATTCATACCCCATAGTTGCAACTATAGGCCTAAAAATGGTAAAATATACTGCTTCATTGTTCGTCCGATTGAATTGAAAGAGAGTGAGAAAATGAAGCGTTTAGTATTAACCCTGACAAGCAGCCAAACTGCTGATGACCAGCAAAAGGCGCTCCAAAGGGAGTTAGATAACGGGTACGAAGTCATTGGAGTTATCAACACTGTGTCGAAGAATCCTTCGTCTATGCCAAGTGCAACGAAGTTCTATCACACGCGTCACTTGATTCTCCGTCCGAAGACAGCACCAAAAAAACGCCGTTTCTTTGGACTCTTCTAAAACCCACCCCAACCCAAACGCGGTAGTCCGAGTGGCTGCCGCGTTTTTGCATCTCTTAGGGTACACTAGGTGTATGCCTCAGCTTGTTCTTCCCAACACCGACTATCAAGAGAGTTTCTTGGCAGCACTGCTAGAGTTCCAGGCAGAAGA
>JACFOI010000022.1:0-13824 GCA_019454415.1 Patescibacteria group bacterium
GGAGCCATTGTTGACAATCCGAAAAATCAAGGATTGTCTTGAACGGTTTTATTGCCTCGTATCGCAATTTTCTTCCTTCAAGTCTCAGGTTCGATAGTACAAGTTTGATGAGCTGTCTGCGTTCGTCAATTTCTGCTACTTCAAACAGCTGATGAGCCTTCTGAGCTAGCTCAAGCAAGTATTTAGCCGAGAGATAGTAAGTATCCTCTGCTTCTTGCAGTAAGGCTAATTGCGTGTCTAGCTCACTCTGACGCTCTCGGAACGATTGGTAGTATCTGTCGTACTCACTCTCAGTAATTCTCTTTGTGTATTTGAAAAATCGAGTCCACAAAAAGAAAAATCTGCCTGCTAAAATAAAAAGAACTCCTATGCCAAAACACCGGATCTACAGTATAAGTTTTGCCAGAGTTTATCCTGAGTATGTCGCCAAAGCAGAGCGAAAAGGACGGACAAAGGCAGAGGTCGACGAAATCATTCGGTGGCTGACAGGATATAGTCAAAAAGAGTTAGACGCCCAACTCGAAAAACAGGCGAACCTTGAGACTTTCTTTGCCGAAGCTCCTCAGCTGAATCCTTCTCGTACCTTAATCACAGGCGTGGTATGTGGCGTCCGCGTAGAAGATATCGAAGACCCACTGATGAGGGAAGTCCGCTACTTGGATAAGCTGATTGATGAACTGGCAAAGGGAAAAGTAATGGAGAAAATTCTACGGACCTAATCTTATGAATGGGAAAATTATCTCCGGCGGTGTTGTACACCAAGTTCCTGCAGATTTACGGGCAGCGTTACTCTCTGATTCTAAAGCGCTGGCACTATGGGAAAGCTTGACCCCGCTTGCGCGGAATGAATGGATCTGTTGGACAATCTCAGTCAAAAAACCGGAAACTAGAAAAGAGCATGTTGAGCGAGTGCGCACTGAGCTGAAAGAGGGAGTCCGCCGACCTTGCTGTTGGATAGGCTGTATCCACCGCAAAGATAAGGCGATTAGTCCTTCGGTGCAGTATGTGCTCAGCAAACAAGGTAGAAGTACCCGCACCAGGTCACGCTAATAATACTCCTGAGCCCATCTTATCCTTTTATTTCCCAACTCTTACTTTGGCCTTCTGAGGGGTTGTTAGCATGGATGAATGAAAAACTTTTCTAGCTCTAAAAAGTATGGCTATCTCTGGGTAACTCTCTTTTTGTTTCTCTTCTCAATTATTGGCCACTGGCTGCTAGCTTGGTACGCCTATGTGGACGAGCAGGAGGCTCATCAACAGCCCATTGAGATAGCTCCTTATGTAGTGGAAACAGCACGAGATACCTTTGAGAACTGGCAGTCAGAGTTTTTACAGCTTATTTGGCAGGTGGCGGGACTCTCACTCCTGTGGTATGTCGGGTCGCCCCAATCAAAAGAGGGGGATGACCGAAAAGAAGAAAAGCTTGATGAGATACTGCGAGCACTCAAAAAGAAAGACGGCGAGAAGTATATTGCAGCTTTGGAGCGGAAGTACCCGAGAGCGTGAAACGCAGTATTTCTCCGAGGCTAGTTAGAGGCTTTTTACCTTAGTTCAAACCGTGGAACACAGCCCCGCGTTTGATGCGGAAGTTGAGCTCGATCTCCTGACCGGATACACCACCTTCCAACTCACGCACCTCTTGGAAGTCAAACTCAAATGGGACCATGTTTTCCACATAATTTTTAATGGTATTCACGATATGTTTGACTGGAGCTGCCCCTTCATAGGCCTCAGCGACAATACAAAGAGTGTGGGTTTCGTGACTCGTTGATGATCGCCCGAAGTTGACGATCTGAATCACGACATCGTGAGTTCCCGTACTCTCGTTCGCAGGAAAGAGTTCACCCAGCTCTGCCATTAAATTACGATCTTTGGTGGCAGGTCGGTCTACTTGTGGCTGTGGGATTGGTGTCCCTTCTTTAGAGTTGAACATATAAAGTGAGTATATCACTCTAGGTATACCCCGGATTGTGTGCATACTTTCTGAAGCAAAGTCAGCTCAGCATTGGACTTCTTGAATGCGTTTTGTTCCTGAGAAGAAGTATGATAAAAGTGACTGATTGAGAAGTTTAGTAACCAAGTTCTGATTCAAAGGAATCTTAAACGCTATGACTCCAAAGCTTCCGCCAACCATTTTGGTTATCGTGGGAATTACTGGTGACCTTACGAAACGAAAGCTGTTGCCGGCCATCGAACAGATTGCCAAAACCGGAGCTCTCTCGGACCAGTTCCGCTTGGTCGGAATTACCCGTCAACCGAATGTCACTGCCGAAGATCTGATCGCTAAAGTCCCTGCTTTGGACTTTCTGGTGGATCACAGTGAGATCATGACGCTCGATGTGACGGACCTCAAAGCCTACGATAGGCTCAAGGATCGACTTGTTCAGATAGAGCAAGAGTTTGGCACCACAGCCCAACGGCTTTTTTATCTTTCCGTACCGCCCACCGTCGCTCAGCCAATCATTGAGCGGCTGGGGATGAGTGAGCTCTCCAAACACCCCAATACCAAGATCTTGCTCGAAAAACCCTTTGGCGTGGATCTGACCAGTGCACAAGAGCTAGTGCAAGACATTGATAAGTACTTTTCTCCCAACCAGGTCTATCGGATTGATCACTACTTGGCCAAAGAAACCGCCCAGAATATTGTTGTTTTTCGCGAACAGAACTCGCTGTTTAAGCAAACCTGGAACAACAAGCATATTGAACGCATTGAGATTATTGCCAGTGAACAGATTGACATCCAGGGCAGATCTGCCTTTTACGAGCAGACAGGAGCGTTGCGCGACTTGGTACAAAGTCACTTATTACAACTCGCGGCACTCGTTCTCATGCATCCTCCCAAAGCGGATAAGCTCCAAGATATTCCGCAACGGCGGCTGGAAGCACTGCGGGCATTACAGCTTCCTAAGAACCAGCCCATTGAGTCAGTGGTGCAACGAGGACAGTATCGAGGCTATGCCGAAGCAGTTAACAATCCAGGCAGTACTGTCGAAACGTTCGTCTCGTTGCAGCTTGAATCAACTGATCCACTCTGGGTAGGCGTGCCAATTCGGCTGACTACCGGTAAAGCACTCAGGGAAAAGTTCACTGAGATCAGAATTTTGTACAAACGAGAGGAAGGCTATGAATCCAATGAGCTCGTCCTCCATCTCCAGCCTAATGAAAGTATTGAGCTGTACATGTGGGCCAAGCGACCAGGTTATCAACATATCGTCAGCCCACACTCACTTCAGTTTTCGTTCAAAGATCACTATGCATTGTTCCCGGAGGCATACGAACAGGTGCTGTTTAGCGGCCTTGGTTCTGACCACACCCTCTTTACCAGTAGCGAGGAAGTGCTCGAAACTTGGCGGATTCTTGACCCGATCCAGAAGTATTGGAGTACCCACTCAGATGACTTAATACTCTACGAACCCGGCAGTGATGTCCGGGAAGTTGTTCCTGACTGGAATCACATGCCGATCTCTCACTCATCGAGGTCAACTAGCAGCTAAGATTGTTTATGCTCAAAACGAAAAGAATCTACGACGAGTTCGAAAAGAGTGATGGCTTCAGAGTGTTAGTCGATCGGCTTTGGCCCCGTGGGATTTCGAAAGAAAAAGCAAAAATCGATCTCTGGTTAAAAGAAGTCGCACCCTCAAGAGAACTCCGCAAATGGTTTCAGCATGATCCACAAAAATGGAAAGAGTTTTTGGAAAAGTATAAAGACGAATTAGGGGAGAATCTGGACGCGGTAGAGACAGTTAAAAAGATTCTAGTTAAACAGCCAGTGGTGACCCTTGTCTATGCAGCCAAAGATACGCAACATAACAATGCAGTAGCATTAGCCGAGTATTTCCATCAAAATCTACTAAAAGAACGTAAGTCCTAACTGCTAGCGTCGAGAGACACTTTCAGCTCACTGCCTTTTTGACCAACTCTACGATCTGTTTCTCCTCGGCGGCAGTTAACTTTTTCAGGGCAAAAGCAGTGGGCCACATATTTCCCTGGTCAAGCTTTGCAGTGTCGTTAAAGCCCAACGACGCATATCGCGCTTTGAACTTATCTGCACTCTGGAAGAAGCAGACCACTTTACCATCCTTGTTGGCATAGGCGGGCATGCCATACCAGGTCTTTGGGGTGAGCTCTGGCGCGTTCTGCCGAATGATCTCGTGGAGGCGTTGCGCCATGTCACGATCCGATTTCGGCATTTCAGTAATTTTTGCTAGCACTGCGCTTTCGCCGTTTGTTTTATCAGCTTTTAGCTCCAGAGCACGCTCTCTCATCGCGGCGCGTTCTTCATCAGTGAAGGTTTTACCTGTGGTGTTGGTCTGCTTATTCGTTGGCATAGTGATTCCTTTACTTTGTAATTGAGAATACACTAAGTATAAACGAGACGTAACACGATTCCGGTGGAAAGGACTTGCCTTTTATTAGATATACAGGAGTACCTGTGAGACTGCGTCCACTGCCAACTCTGCCCACAGCGCAAGAAATGCTGCCACGATGGCCAGGACAGCCAGCCACCGATACGTGGGATTGGCAATTTTGTTAATAGCAAACTCAATTGCAAGGCCGGCGACGAATAGCATGGCACCAATCACCACAAAGTCCATCGGACCCCAGTTCCAGCCGCCCATAAATATATTTCCAAACACCGGGATAAGTAAAATAAGCCCGACCACAGCCGCAGTGCGGACAACACTTTCCATTGGCAAGGTAATAGATTCGCTTTTGGTTTTCATGATCCTCCTCAGTTATTTTCCGTTTTTATACTCCAGGATGTCTCCGGGCTGACAATCAAGCGCCTTACAAATTGCTTCCAAAGTAGAGAAGCGGATTGCTTTGGCCTTTCCGTTTTTGAGAATAGAAAGATTGGCCATAGTAATGCCAACTTTCTCGGAAAGTTCAGTGACGGTCATCTTTCGTTTAGCGAGCATGACGTCGATGTTGATGATTATTTCCATAGTTCAACCTCAGACTGTTAAGTCATTTTCGGATTTTAGATCAACAGCATTCTGAAAAAGCTTTTGAAACACAGCAGCTGCGGTTCCAATAACAGCGACTGCGAAAGATACAATAATTCCAAGCATTGTTGGACCGGCTGGGTCATCACCCTGCGCAAAGAAACGGATATAAAGCAGTGCTAATGCAATAAAACCGATAAGACTGAGAGAAGCAAGCTTCATATTCCTGAGGGTGTTAACAGCCCCTTGGGAAAAGGCTTTATTAGCCTCAATGAGGTTTAATAATTTGAAGGCTTGGTATAACCCAACAAAAAATGGGATTGAACCTATATAAACATAGACAATAAATGGATTTGTATAGATACTGACTAAGTCTAAGTTCTGAGCGACTCCCTCGGTTTGAGGGAACCAAAGTAACCCAGCGAGCACGCCGAGTGCGATAACTAAAATAACAACTTTTAAAAATAATGTTGAACCACGTTTCATAACATGTCCCCCATACATAGTTGTACTCGGTATACTACTCCATAATTTATCGTTTGTCAATAAATTATTATTGTTATTTGATGTTCGACAGTGAGGGAGAGTGTCGGTGGGGTAGAAGCATCCTCTAGCTTGACAAAAAACAATTTATCATATAAAATATTTACTTCATAAACAAATCAAACATGCTCATATGCAACAACCAGCAAGAACTGAGCTCTTACTTGGCTTATTGATCAGGCTCCAAAAACTGATGATGAAGCAGTCATCTGAAAGCCATGAAGACCGGGTGGCAAGCATGCTGCAGTACGCAGCACTGACTGCAGTTTCGGAAGAGCGAGGGATGACGAATAGTCAGTTAGCTGATACTCTTTGTCTCTCTCCTTCTTCAGCGACACAGTTAGCAGAGCGGCTCGTCAAAGCCGGATTTATTGAGAGATTCTCGGACACCAGTGATCGACGGATTACCCGCCTGAAACTCACACAACTGGGTGAGCGTGAGCTTGACATATTGAGACAAAAAAAACTTGAAAAAATGAAGAGTGTTCTGTCAGTCATTTCGGCAGAAGACCAACAACACTTAGTTCGCATTTACTCCAATTTGATCGAAAAGTTGGAGCAGTAACCAAAAGGAAGAACATGCCAGATCGTCGAATGTGGATTATCTTTTTGATTGTCTTCGTCAACCTGTTAGGTTTCGGCATTATCTTGCCGTTGATGCCGTACTATGTGGAGAGTCTGGGTGCCGGCGCATTAACGATTGGCTTATTGTCTGCCAGCTATTCATTATTCCAGTTACTGTCAGCGCCCATCTTGGGTGAGCTGTCAGATAAGATTGGCCGTCGGCCGGTGTTGCTTTTCTCATTGGCAGGGACAGCAATCTCGTTCTTACTGTTAGGCATTGCCAACACAATTCCGTTGTTATTCGCAGCTCGGATTATCGACGGGCTATCCGGCGGCAATATTTCTACGGCCCAGGCCTATATCGCTGATATTACCAGCAAAGAGAATCGCACTCAGGGGATGGGTATCTTGGCTGCGGCTTTTAGCTTAGGTTTTATTCTAGGTCCGGCGCTGGGTGGAATCTTATCCCGTTTTGGTTATGGTGTCCCGGCGTTAGTGGCAGCTGCCGTGTCGTTACTAGCCACAGTCTTAACCTTTTTCTTCTTACCTGAGTCAAGAGATTTTAGTAAAAATATTGCGGCCTTCACGAAAAACAAAAAGAAGTTCTTCACACCCAAGGAGTTCTATGAGGTCCTGACTCATCCCGAAGTCGGATTGATCGTCTGTCTTTCATTCTTGGTGATGTTTGCCTTTTCGTTAATGGAGGGAACATTTGCTCTCTTTACTGAGCATATTTTGCACTCCACTGCCCAACAGAACGGCTATCTGTTTGCCTACCTCGGGCTGATCGGAATCATCATTCAGTTGTTTGGACTACGTATTATTCTGAAAAAGCTTCCGGAACACACGATTGCGACGATTGGCATTTTTTTGATGGCAATCTCTTTAGGCTTAATTGCCTTAAGTGGAAGCATGATGGCCCTTTTTGTAGCGCTGACCTTCCTGGCGTTCGGCAACAGCGTAGCAAACCCTGTCCTATACGGATTGGTTTCCAGGTTGTCTCCCGATGACGAACAGGGCAACATTCTCGGTATTAGTCAGTCAGTGGCTAGTATTGCTCGTCTGATTGGACCTGTGCTGGGAACTTATCTTTACGGAAGTTTAGGTGCTAGAGTGCCATATATCTTTGCCACCACTCTAATGGTTATCACCGGGGCAATTAGCGCACGGTATCTCAGAACAAAGCCAGCAACTCACAAAGCTGCGGCGAGTGGGATGCTTTCTCACTAAGAGAGCATGGGGAGAGAGAGCGGTCGGGTTCTACTTTTGATGCTTAAAAAACTCTACCTGGCGGAGCCGCTTAAGTGCTTCTTCTCTTGTTTTGTAGGGACCGCCCAAGTTTCTCTTCGTCTTCTTGGAAAGAACGAAGTAGCCATCTTTTCTTTTGACAATCACAACTTCATGGTACCATGAGAAGGAAAGATAAGTTGATATGCGAAAAATTATTGTCCTTACCTTTCTCACTCTCGATGGGGTGATGCAGGCGCCGGGTGGGCCACAAGAAGATACCAGTGGTGGCTTTACGTATGGTGGTTGGACAGTCCCGTACTTTGATGAGTTTATGGGACAGGTGATGGCGGAACAGATGGCCAAGCCCTTTGATCTTTTACTCGGAAGAAAGACGTTTGAAATATTTGCGGGATATTGGCCACATCATCCTAAGGAAGGTGCGACGATTAACAACGCTACCAAGTATGTTGTCTCTACTACCATGGTTCAACATCCATGGCAAAAGTCAGTCTTTCTAAAGGGTGACGTTGCTGAAGAATTGGAGAAGTTAAAACACCACGAAGGGCCTGATTTACAGG
Organism: Patescibacteria group bacterium; assembly: GCA_019454415.1. GTDB lineage: Bacteria > Patescibacteriota > Microgenomatia > UBA1400 > PJMF01 > UBA924. The sequence goes on from JACFOI010000022.1 coordinate 7,862, forward strand.
TCCATGGAAGCGGAAACCTTATCCAGACTTTACTGAAACATGATTTAGTCGATGAGTTCTGGCTGAAGATTTTTCCCCTCACCTTAGGCAAAGGCAAGCGTCTCTTTGAGGATGGAACTATTCCTGCTGCTTTTACACTGTTCGAGTCTCAAACGTCACCCCAGGGAGTGATCGTGGCGTCGTTCAAACGAGCCGGCGACGTTAAAACCGGATCGTTCTAAAAGATGATTACTTTTTATTCGTTGGTTTTCCCGGAATAAAGCTTTCTCCAGGGAACTTTGCATTCCAAAGCAGTACCAAGCCTTTCAATCCATCATTCCATAACTCGTCAAAGTTGCCGTCATACGCTTGGGTAACTTGTCCAGCCATTTCTGCAATGAGCCACTGGAAAAACTGGTTATCGCGGTAAGGGAATCTGCCTTCAAAAACAAAGGCACGAAGTAGACTTGGCGCAACCGCACCATGAGCAATCCGTGACTTCTGCCCACTGAGTCGAGCCTCAAAGTTGTAGGTGTCGCTTTTGGCGTTCACAGAAACGAGCTGTTGAACTTTCGCTTCAGGGTTAATCTGTGGTCTCGATTTGAAAGTAACATCAAGGATCTTCTCCCAGACTGTAGAGTTGACTCCACCAGGTTTAGAGATAGGAATGTGGCCAGCAGGGATAACGATTTTGGGGGGCTCAGGTTTCTTTGTCCCAAATACTTCTTCTATCGTCGTATCACCAAGAAGACTCTGGCGAAAGTACCAGTACAAGTCACAGACTAACTAGTGACCTTCCATGGTGGCTGGGGAAAGCGGAAACGAGCCAATGCTGGCTTCTCGCATCTCTTTAGGAATCTCTTTGTATTTGTCTTGTTCTGGCATCGGCTCGAGATTATATGACAGAGCAAAAAAAATACCAGTGCGATGAGTAGCAAATATGTTGAAAAAAAGAAAAAAAAGCTTAAATGTGTGTCTCCGCAGAATCTTTGCTAGAATGAGGCTATGCAAAAAATCGTTCCCCACCTTTGGTTTGATAAAGAAGCAAAAGCGGCTGCCGAGTTTTATACTTCGTTGTTCCCGGATTCTCGAGTCACTCAGGTCAACACGCTCCACGACACCCCATCTGGCGATGCCGACACAGTTTCCTTTGAGCTGGCTGGCCAAAAGTTCATGGCCATCAGTGCCGGTCCGATCTTCAAGTTGAATCCGTCGATCTCCTTTTTTGTCAACTTCGATCCCTCCAAAGACGCGAATGCCCGAGAAAAGTTGGATACACTCTGGGCGAAGCTTTCGGAGGGTGGTACTGCGCTGATGGAGTTGGACAAGTACCCATTCAGTGAACACTATGGTTGGATCCAGGATAAGTATGGAGTTTCCTGGCAGCTGATTTTGTCGAATCCTAATGGAGAAGAGCGGCCATTTATTATTCCGTCACTTCTCTTTGTGGGTGCCGTGAGCGGCAAGGCAGAGGAAGCAATCAACTTCTATCTGTCTGTATTCAAGAACTCACGACAGGGACAACTGGCGCGTTATCCTAAAGGCATGGAGCCTGACAAAGAAGGCACGGTCATGTTTGCTGACTTCATGCTGGAAGGGCAGTGGTTCGCGGCGATGGATAGCGCTCAAGATCATAAGTTTGCTTTTAACGAAGCCATCTCTTTGATGGTCAACTGTGAGACACAAGAAGAGATTGATTACTATTGGGAGAAGCTTTCTGCGGTTCCCGAATCTGAACAGTGCGGCTGGTTGAAAGACAAGTTTGGTGTCTCCTGGCAAGTTACTCCTACAGCACTGAGCGAGATGATGGAGAAAGGTTCGCCAGAGCAAGTCGAGCGCGTCACTAAGGCATTTCTTCAGATGAAAAAGTTCGACCTGGCCGCGCTCCGAGAAGCGTATCAAGGGAAGTAGTACCCTGTAGGTTTTCTACCCGGCTAATAGCTCGTCCAGATTTTGATGAGCCATGGCAAAGCCCTCTTTGAAGCCCATTTCGACGATCTTCTTCAGGCTTTCTAAATCTTGGAAGAAGAGAGTGACCCGAACTTTGGTCATTCCGTTACTCTCTGTGAACTCAATCTGCCAGCGAGTAATCGGCATCGAACTGTTTTTATTACCCATTTCGTCAGCAAACGCATCAATAGCAGAGAAGCGATCTGTCGGCTGAATTGCTTCATACTCTACGAGGGCCCAACTTTTCTCACCGTCCGGGCCACTCATGTAGTAATGCCAGCGGCCACCTTCTTTGAATTCAAACGTTTTTGTAACAGCAGTCCACGGTTTTGGCGCCCACCACTTTTCTAATAACTGACTGTCGGTCCATGCTTGCCATACCCGATCTTTAGGAGCGGCAAACTCCCGTTCCACGACAACCGTTTTTGAGTTTTCATCTACTGTGTACTTAGTTTCAAGCATATCTTCCTTTCATCGTTTGGTATGTAAGTTGTAACAGGTTACCTGCAGCACTCCAATGTCCAATCCTCGAACTTTTACTTTTTCGCAAGCTATGAAATACTATAGAAAAATCAAGGAAAAAGATGGACCTGCAAACCTTACAAACCATTTACTATTCCATGGCTATTGTCTTTATGACTCTAGTGTTCTTGGGAATCCTGACGATTATCATCTCAGTTCTGTATATCTTAGCAAAAGTCAGTAAGCTGCAACGGCAAGTCCAGTCAGTGATCACAGACTTCAAAGAGCACCCCAGAGAAAAAGCTGCAGAAGTGGCTCTCAATGTGGGGGCTGGTATTGCCCAGGCTGGCGCAAAAAAAGTTAAAGAGATAATAAATAGCCAGGAAATGTAACGCTCTCTGGTTCCCAGTGGTGAGAAGATATGTTATCCTGAGTAGCCCCTCGGGCTCGTAGTATTTAATTTCAGAGTGTGTGTATGAAAAGATCATCCTCAACCATTGAGCGAGTTTCCGTTGTGCTGACTGAAAAGATCGGGACGCCGGCGTCACTGATTGGACATACTATTTTTTTTGTGGGCATGTTTTTGCTGCCGTTTATAGGTGTGGACTTTGAGGAGATGATGCTTCTTCTCACCACGATCGTCTCACTGGAGGCTATCTATTTAGCGCTGTTTATTCAGATGACAGTCAATCGAACGTCCGAACATATCGAAGACGTCGGCGAGGATATCAAAGAGATCGAGCAGGACATTGATGAGATCCAGGAAGAGGACGAAGAAGAGGATCGGCACGATGAAAATGTGGCCACGCTGTTGCACAGCATTGAGAGAAAGCTAAATCAACTCCAAAAAGACGTTGATGCCTTAAAAGGAACAAAGTAAGTTTAAAGTGATAGAGAGGCTTTTCAGAACTCCGCACGAGAGTTTTACCTATAGTTTGGATTATTACCAAAAAAAGTGAGGCGGATGGTAGGATTAGACCTTGTAATACAGAATACAAGGAGACATCATGCCGTCGCGACTTAATCCATACTTAAACTTTCGTGATACTGCCCGCCAAGCAATGGAGTTTTACCAGACTGTCTTTGGTGGCAAGCTGACCACTAATACTTTTGCCGACTTCCATGCAACTGACTCTGATGATCCTAAAGAACTCAGCAAGATCATGCACTCAGTACTCGAGGCTGACAACGGAATTACCTTCATGGCTGCTGATACTCCTAGTCATATGGACTACAACCCCGGAACAAACATCCATATGTCCCTGAGTGGCGACAACGAAACGGAGCTTCGCGGCTACTGGGAGAAGCTTTCAGTTGGTGCAACAGTCACTGTCCCGTTAGAGAAAGCACCATGGGGTGACACTTTTGGTATGCTAACAGACAAGTTCGGTATCAACTGGATGGTCAACATCACTTCAGCAAAGAAGTAATGTTCCGGTTTGCTTTCTTATTGCTGTTTGAACATCTTCTGGAAGCCAACGACCGCAGCTCCTTGCAAGACGTCCAGGACCACTGCTAAGACAAGCACCACTACCCAGGAAGCAAGTCCCAGGCCGAAGATCTCAGCAAAGCGGGAGATAAACCAGAGCGTCGCGAAGTTGACTACAAAGTAGGCACCCATCATCTCAGTTGATGATAGATCTCTGCCGCGTCGCAGCTCCCACTCTCGGAAGAAGACTGACGCAAAGGTTGTTACCAGTCCCAGCTTGCCAGCACTGAGAGCGACTGCCCACATCAGAGGAATGCTGACAGTCCCTAAGACGATCTGATCAGGGAAGAACATATTCCCTAGATAAATCACAACCGCAGAGACAAGAGTCACGATCACATAGGCAAAGAAAAGCATCATTCCGGGATTTCTGTCTTTCGGCATAGATTGTGTTTTCGCCATATATCCTCCTTATATTTACTAAATAGCGTACTACGTTTTTGGGTTGACATCAAAGCTTATTTTCAGTCCAGTCTCATTGATTGCTATACTACCCATATCATGCCGGAGCAAAAAACCAAACCCACCCCCCAAAGCGTTACTCAGTTTTTAAACCAGGTAGAAGATGAGCAAAAGCGTGAAGACAGTTTTGAGTTGGTGGAGATGATGGAAAAGGTAACCGGCCAGAAGCCGGTGATGTGGGGAGCAAGTATCGTGGGGTTCGGTCAGTATCATTACAAGTATGCGTCTGGCCATGAGGGAGACTCTTGTTTGACAGGTTTTTCACCGCGAAAACAAAGTATTTCGGTCTATATCACTGCCGGATTTGAGGAAAGTCAGGATCTACTGAAAAAGCTAGGTAAGTACAAGACAAGTGTCGGTTGTCTTTATATTAAGAAGCTTGCAGACGTTGATAGAGCAGTACTGGAAAAACTTATCGAAAGATCAGTCAAAACACTGAAAGAGAGATATTCGTGAAGGATCAACTTCCTGAATGACTTTTTATCTAGTCGACCAGGAGGTCATCAAGATAACAGTATCGCCAATGTTCTCCTGGTTGAAAAGACTGGATAACTGGATGGTGTGTAGCATGGAAGTGCTTGGTAGCGTGTTTATTTTTTGACTGATCGCAGCACCCGACGTGACCACAAGTGAGACAGAGGCGTAGGTGAACCCATGTGTCGCCCGTCTTTAGACATTCTTCACAGCCGTTAGGGGTCGTAGGCTTGGTGGCAGGGGCAGGTTGTTCAATGTGAGGACAGCTGTTTTTCACTTAGCTTTAAGATACCATACTCATTTGCATCTGATATCATAGACACATGAACAAACAACACACCGAGTACCATAAGGATGGGACGGTATGGGCGAGGGGTGAGATGGAGAACGACACCCCTGAAGGGTACTGGGAATGGTTCCGTAAGGACGGAACAAAGATGCGCTCCGGCTACTTCAAAGCCGGAAAGCAAGTAGGTGAGTGGACCACCTACGATAGACAAGGCAAGGTCTACAAAGTGACTCAGTCCCAAGAGTAGCCGACTAGTCCCATCGACCTCATACTTGCCGGAGGTCAAAAAACAAGCTCTGCATAATCGAGAGCTTTTCTTCCATTATTGTTAACTCTTGAGCTGTCCGCGGGAAACCGATCGGACGTTCGTCATTATTGTAAGGATCACGAAGCCTCTCCAGTGAGCCACTAATGCTCCGTTCGATACGGCCAATTAAGTACGATCGGAAAAGATCCAGCTGGGGAATCTTGCCCGTCGAGCCGATCTTGGGAATTGCATACCGCTTCAGCCACTCCCGCACTGAAATATTCTGTTGCTCGCGCATATTGACCACAAAGTTACCTAAAGCGAGGTAGATGTAGGGCGAAAGGACGCCTGGATTCCAGCCATACCCATCCCGCTGATAGCTGGAATGACCGGCTCGCAGTTTGACGTCGATGCCCAGGTAGATCAGGTTCTCACTGTCACAAATCAGTAGATCAACTCCTTTTTGTCCTGGTTCACTGCGTTCAAGCGTTTGCGGCGAGAGCTGGACGGTAAAGCCCGTCTCTTCAAATGGAACGCGCAAAGCCAAATTGACCATGTGCTCCAACGCAAAAGAGAGTGACAGCTCTTCCTGGATGGCTCTGCCCATCAGC
>JACFOI010000022.1:13924-17656 GCA_019454415.1 Patescibacteria group bacterium
CCATCAGCTAAAACAAAGTACGGGAAGATTGGAGGATACGAACGATTGAGCCCAGCGGTGAATCTTGCGATCGCCAATGATTCTTGCTCAATCATTGGGCTTCAGTGTAACGGAGTTTCCTGAAACAATGCAATATATAATTTTGTTTGTACACTGTATGCACGTCGGAAGGACAAATCCATGGCATCAGGACCCAGCAAGTATCTGACTACACTCATCGTCGTTCTCCTACTGTGCGTCCCTGCCGTGATCCTGCAGCTGGTTTTCAACTTCCGGAGTTTCCAAACCTTTGTCGAGTTCATTCAACAACACTTGATGCTGTACCTTCTGGCATTATTTATTGCCAAGTCACTGAGCGTGGTCTACCCACCGTTGCCTGGGGTAGCTCTCACCCTTGCATCGATTCCGTTGATCGGTTGGGAGCTGGCGTATGCGGTCGATATTCTGGGAGGGGCAACTGGAGCAACGATCTCTTTCGCACTCGGCAAAAAGTACGGCTACTCTCTGTTGCGACGGATGGTAGGGGATAAGATTACGGACAAGATCGCCGGTATTCGGCTCAAAGAAAAGAATCAAGTTGAGGCAGCTGTTTTTTTCAGACTAGCAGCTGGTGGGCTGTTTTCGGACGGACTCGCTTGGGGAAGTGGACTAATTGGTTTCCGATACGGGCCGTTCATTATCGGGTACGCCATCTCCCATCTCATCACGACCTTGCCTATTTTTTACTTACTGGCTATCTCAATCTCGCTGAACTCGTGGCTGATCTTTGCCACACTCGCTGTACTCGCTTGGCTCTTTATTTATCGGTTTAAAGGCAGATATTTTGAGTAAAGGAGGGAAGTCTATGACAAAAGGTATTCATCACATCACTGCGATTGCCTCAGACGCAATCGAGACTGTTCACTTTTATACCAAGATCCTCGGACTTCGTTTGGTGAAGAAGACAGTCAATCAGGACGATCCGGAAACATACCATCTGTTTTTTGGAGATCGGCTGGGCCATCCTGGCATGGACTTGACCTTTTTTATCTTTCTGCCGGCAATGCAGGGGAAGATCGGAACTGGTCTAGTTTCCAAAATCTCGCTGGCTGTTCCAGAATCTGCGCTACAGTTCTGGCTGGAACGCTTTCAACACTACAAAGTTCGGCACGAAGAAATTGAAGAGTTATGTGGTAAAAAGAGAGTTTCGTTCTTTGACAAGGATGGGCAGTGTTTGGAGCTGGTTGGACTCTCTCAAGATGAGTTTGACTCAGAGCTTGATCTGTGGACAGCTGAAGTGTCAGAGGAGCATGCGATCCGAAACTTTTATGCAGCAACGCTGTCTGTGGTGAGTATTGACGCAATTGAGCCAGTTTTGACTCACGTCTTTGGATACAAACTTCACCATACTGATGGACATATCCGCCAGTACGTTCTGTCCGGTTCTCAGAGAGCACAGTATCTTGAAGTCAGTGAAGAGCCTTCGGCCGCGCCGGGATTCAATGCCGCGGGAACCGTCCATCATATCGCCTTCCGCGCCAAGGATGCTAAACAGCAACAGACTATGAGAAATGCCGTACTCGAGCTTGGTTTATACCCGACTGAAGTTATTAACCGCTTCTACTTCCAGTCGGTCTACTTTCGGACGCCGGCAGGAATTCTCTTCGAGATTGCAACAGATGGTCCGGGATTCACTGCTGACGAGGATGAGGTCGAGCTCGGAAAGCAGTTATCTCTTCCACCATTCCTTCAGCCTCACCGCGAAGAAATCGAGAAACACCTCAAGCCTATTCCAAGCGAGTAATCTATGAAGAGCGACTTCCAACTTTTTGATCATGCGTTCATTGACAATCACGCCGAGCGGACGCTGTTTCTGCTTCATGGCACAGGCGGGAGTAAGGAAGACTTTCTCTTTCTCAATCAGTTTCTTGGAAGTAGCTATAACTTAGTCGGACTGCGAGGGAATGTTGATGAAGCTGGCAGCGCCCGTTTTTTTCGCAGGCTTCATGTCGGAGTTTTTGATCAGGAAAGTATTCAGGAAGAAGTAGAAAAGTTGGGACGATTTGTTCAAGCATGGTGTGTGGAGTATCAAACAGTTCCAGAGCGATTGACCTTCCTCGGCTACTCCAACGGCGCCAATATATTGATAGCCGGACTTTTCCGTACTCCACAACTCTTCCAGCGGCTCGTGCTTCTCCATGCCATGTTGCCGTTCACCGTGAAGCCTGAAGAGCTTAATCTTTCTACACACCAACTATTCATCAGCCTCGGGAGCAATGATCCCTTAGTCAGCCCCAAGCAACAACAAGCACTGATTGAGACGCTCACAAAAGCCAAGGCTCGGCTAACAGTCAAAGAATACGACGGCGGCCACGAAGTCTCTCCGCAGGAACTCGAAGATGTGCTGGCATTTTTAGTTCAATCTACTGACAAGATCTAGATTACATTCTGCTAAAATGAAGCAGTGAATAACATCTTCAAGATCATCAAACTCTCCAAGCCACAACACAAGCTGATCGCTGTCGCTTGCGTATTGATCACTGTTCAAGCGATTCTCCAGCAAGCAATGCCGGTAACGCTGAAGTATGTGGTTGATGAACTTACCCAACAAATCAGCACCGGAACAGGCGACTATCAACGGCTGACACTCCTGTTCGGCTTAATACTGGCAATCAACATCATTCTGATTTTCCTAGGCTCCCTGAGCCAGCGGTTGGGTGACTATATTTCTTCCCGTCTCGGTCGGTATTTGACGGAGATGTACTATCAGAAGATTTTCTCGCTGCCGCAGCGGTACTTTGACTCGGAGATCTCCGGCAAGATTGTCAACCAGCTTAACCGAGGCATTATCTCGATTCGTGAGTTCGTGGGATCCGCGACCAACTTTATTGCACCAGCCCTTCTGCAAGCCATCTTTGGGATCTTAGTTCTGAGTTACTTTGACCTAGGTATTGGCTTACTAGCTCTGGCGGTTTTTCCCATCTACATCGCTATCTCCAGCTACTCAACTCGCCGCTGGGGCAAGCTTCAGTTCGAAAAAAATATTCATGAGGACTCTACCCGTGGCCGAATCCAGGAAGTGATCAGTAACATCAAGCTGGTCAAAACCTACAATACTCAAAATCAAGAGTGGCAGTACGTTTCCCAGAAGTACAACACCATTAACTCTATCTATGATCGGCAGTCCACCGAGTACCACATCCTGAACTTTATTCGCGGGTTCGGACTGGAGATCGCTTTTGTCTTCATCTTGTTCATGATCTTTCAGCGAACTTTCTTTGGTCAGTTAACGCTGGGTGAGATGATCCTGATTATTCAGATCTTGAATCAGCTGCGCTGGCCGCTGTTTGGAATGAGCTATATTCTGGAACAGGTCCAGCAGGCTGAAGCCGACTCCAAAGCGTTCTTTGAAGTACTTGACCTGCCCTCGACCGAAGTCTTTCAGATAAAGCCAGCCACCAAGCTTCTCAAACAACCCGAGGTGGAGTTTGATCATGTCAGCTTTGCGTATGAGGAGGCTCCAGTTCTCTCCGACCTCAGCTTGAAGTTTGACAAACAGGAAACAATTGCGCTGGTTGGACACTCCGGAGCAGGGAAGACTACGCTGATTAACTTAATCCTGAAGCTCTATGAGCCAACCAGTGGAGAGATCAAACTCTCCGGCAAGTCCTACAGAACCGTTGATCATGCTTGGGTCCGTGCACATATCGCGCTCGTTTTCCAGGATAATGAACTCTTCTCTTCAACTATTCG
>JACFOI010000023.1:0-4568 GCA_019454415.1 Patescibacteria group bacterium
AGTCGGTCGTTGCGGAGCGTGGCGTGCAGCTCAAAAAGCAGACGTCTTCTCTCGATGTCGCTGAGCTGTACCAAAAGCTGTCGGAGATCGCTCAGGATAATGGTTCACAATCTCAACAACGTAAACAGGATAAGGCCGTTGCACTTTTTGGACAACTTGACCCGCTATCTGCCAAGTTTGTGGCGCGCATTTTATTGGGTCGGCTGAGGCTTGGTTTCTCAGACATGACCATTATGGATGCCTTATCTTGGGCAATGTGTGGCGATAAATCCGAGCGAGAGATGTTGGAAGCGGCATATCAGCGCCGTGCTGACATCGGCAAGCTTGCCAGTGAGTACCTACAGCTCAAGGACTCTACCAAACGTCATAAGCTGCTCGCAGAGCAGTACAGTATCGAGCTGGGCGTGCCAGTAGTTCCGGCTCTCTGCCAACGGCTCAATAGCGCTTCTGAAGTGATCGAGAAGATGAAAGAAGTAGTAGCAGAGCCAAAGTATGATGGTCTCCGCATCCAGATCCACTTCCGAAAAGGCAGTGACGGTAAGCCAGCGTTGTTGCGTACCTTCACTCGTAATCTAGAGGAAAGCTCGGCCCAGTTCCCGGAGCTAGAACACATTGCCGCAAAACTGCACTGCCAGAGCTGTATTTTAGATGGAGAGGCCATCGGCTATGATCCTAAGACCGGCCACCTGATTCCCTTCCAACAGACTATTCAACGCAAGCGCAAGCACGGCATAGCAGAAAAAGCAGCCGAGATTCCGGTCCGCTTCTATATTTTTGATTTGCTTTATCTGGACGGCCACAACCTCATCAATCAGCCACTGGTGGAGCGCAAGAAAAAGCTCGACAAAGTTTTTGCGGACAATGACATCCTCCGGCACCCCGAATCACTGACCACTACCGATTCGGTTGAGCTCAAACAGTACCACGAGGAGATGCTCGCCGAGGGACTGGAAGGGATCGTGATGAAGCAGACCAGTGCCGCTTATCAAAGTGGCCGAAAAGGCTGGAGTTGGGTCAAGATGAAGGAAGCTGAAGGGACTACGGGCAAGCTCAGCGATACGATGGATGTCATCGTGATGGGCTACTATTACGGGCGGGGTAAGCGGGCGGAGTTTGGAATCGGAGCCTTCCTGGTGGGGGTGCTGGACGAAAAGACTCAGCAAGTACTGACACTGGCCAAGATCGGTACGGGCCTGACTGAAGAGACATTGGCTGAGGTCAAAAAACGCTGCGACGCACTCGTCGTCCCAGAACAGCCGCCAGTTTACATCGTCCAAAAAATGCTGATTCCGGATGTCTGGTGCTCTCCTGAATTGGTCGTGGAAGTGGCTGCAGATGAGCTGACGACCTCTCCGATTCATTCAGCCGGTCAGGCACTCCGTTTTCCAAGATTCATTAAGTTCCGAGACGACAAGAAATGGGATGAAGCAACAACGCTGGAAGAGCTCAAGTCAATTAAGATTGCTTGACAAAGATCGTGTGAGAGTATTTCGAGAATGTGACAGGACTTCAAGCAGCCGATCAATGGCACGGTCGTTATAGGCAGCCATTGCTTTGAGCGAATCATTGAACTGCTCAAGCTGCTCTGGCATGGCAACGATCTGCTCCAGCAGTTTTGCTGCTTTACTCAAGTCTTCTTCAACATATCCCAGCTTAAACTCTTGAATAATTTCCAGATTGCCGTCCTCTTGTCCGGCAATATGAGTGGTGGCAAAGAACGGTGTTCCGCAAGCAGCAGCTTCAAAGATGCTGTTTGGCCCGGCCTTTCCTACCAGCAAGTCGGCAGCGCGAACGTATTTGTAGAGCTCTTTAGTAAACGGTAGTGTAATAAATGTTTGATCAGAGTGATGAGCATACCTTTCCACTATTGGTTGAAAGCTGTCTCGCAGTTTTTGGTTACTCCCGCAGGCTAGAATAATTTGGATGGGTACACCCAACGCTAACAAGGGAGGAATGAGCTGAGCACTCTTGGTCTCACCCTCAGAGCCAGCCACAAATAAAAGTGTTAATCGGTCAGGATCCAGTCCTAACTCTTTTCTGATCGCAGCCTTGCTGATGCGACTGTTAAACTCCGGCCGCACAAACCAGCCAATCGGTTCTACCACTGCTTTGGGCCGAAACTTGCGACACCGCCGCGCGATCTCTTCGTCAAAGACGCAGTTGACGTCGGCTTCTTCTACGAGGTTGGTGGCAAAGAATGTACGAGGGTCTACCACGATGTTAATAAACTTCGGCACAGGTTTACCTTCTTTTCGGAGCGTTCGCCGCAGCTCCAGTACCGAAGAGTCAAAGCCGTATGAGGTCCCGATGATCACGTCAGTCGGAAAATCCGCCAGTGCTTTTTGAAAAACTTTGCGATGAGATTTTTTCGTATAAAAAGCTATTAAACTCCGAATTTGAGGCAAAAAAATCGCATTATAGTAAATGCGGCAGAGCTTGGGAGCATAACGATAAATCCAACGGTAAACGGCCAGTCCAGGATCCTCAAATGCCGCCGTCAATGTGTGCCAGCCGCGTTCGGTCAGCTTTCGGGAAATTGAGTCGGCGATGCTGGCATGTCCTTGAATCGTGGTAAACAGCAAGGCGCGCGGGGCGCTTGTACTAAACATACTTTTTCCACCTGCCGTAAACAATGTATGCCACGTAGATCAGTAAAACAGCCGCTTCTCCACGGATCCAGACTTCATAGAAAGGCACCCATGCGTACAGGTTGGCCAGCGGCAAGATTTGGGTATAAGGAGTGAGCGACAGCCAGAGCAGGAGTAGGGCGTGGATAACACAGGGAACAGTCAATATCACTAAAAGCGGTTTGGCTTGTTCAAGATACTTTTGTAGATAAAACAGCACTGCAGCTACCAACAAGGAGATGGAGGCCCACAGCATTACAAACAAATGAGTAAAAGAGACTGCTGATTGGGGCCAGATGGTCTCCACTCCAGCAGTACGTACCCCAGAGGCATGATAGAGCGCTTCACCTACCATGAAGACTGTGGCAGCTCTCAACGCCCAACGTAGGTAAAAGAAGTACTGTTTAGATGTCATTCATTAAACTCTGTATACGTGACAACATCATTCGCATTTTCTGTTGCTGAGTTTTGGTTGTCGTGTTAATGATATCGCGCATGCTGGGTAAAAGGCCATAAATTCCTTTGTTGGCTCTTTCTGCTGCGTACGCAACGTAGTCTGTTCCACCGGTCATCGGGTACTCCGGCAAAAAGCGTTCAAACTTCGGACCAGCGAGCAGCACAACACCACCTCGCACGTAGTCCACAATAACCTTCAAAGATCCTTCTTTTTCAAATCGACGCAAAGAAAATCTGTAGCGTGGCTGACTAAAAACCCGATAACGCAGACCTTTTTTGACTGCTTCTTCCACAAACTGGTGATCTTCTGACATCTTGGCAGCCTCGTTGAACTTCAACTCTTTGAGATGCTTCCGCCGGATGCCAATCAATGCACCGGCCGCAAACGGGCGTACCTTTGCCGTGGTCAGCATGATCAGGTTGCAGAAGTCCAGCAAGTTTTTCATGACCAATGATGCATTGGAAGAATCAAGCAGACAAGTAAAAACGTCAGTGTCCGGATGTGTCTCCAACCTCACCTGAAGTTGGGCAAGGTAAGTCCGCTTCAGACGGTTATCGGCATCCATAAAGATCACCCACTGCCCGCGCGCTTTTTTACCACCGGTGTTCCGTTGGTAGCTGACGTTGCGCTTGTTGACTGTAAAGCAAGAAATAGAGATCTTTTTATGAAACTCAGCCGCTTTTTGGCAAGTTGAGTCAGTGGATCGACCATCAATGTGAATGACTTCAAAGTCCTTAAATGTCTGTTTTTTTAGATCTCCGAGCAGCCGGGGCAGAAACTTTTCCTCGTTTAACGTCGGAATGACAATCGAAAAGTACGGCTTGGGAGTAGGTCTGTCTGTCTTGATCACTGATCAGCCATTATAATGCCTCTATGAAACAGTTTGTCTTTGGGCTCGGAAACCCAGGGGATGAGTATCGTCAGACCAGGCATAACATCGGTTATCAGGCCATAGACGCCTTGACTACTTTATTGACCGGACAGGACTTTTCGCAAGCAGCTCGGGAACATCACAAAACAAAAACATTACTCTACCGCACAGGCGAGCTGTTTTTAGCTAAGTCCCTGACCTACATGAATGAGTCTGGACAGGCTGTCTTGAGTACAGTTGATTACTTCGACAAACAGCTGGTAGCTGACATCAAAAGTGGAAAGCCAGCCGGAACTTGGGAGCATCCTCAACTGATCGTGATCTATGACGATCTGGATATCCCAGTTGGTCAATGGAAGCTGCAGTTTGGCAAAGGCCCTAAAGTCCATAATGGTCTCAACTCAATCCGTAGCCATCTGGGTAGCGATCAGTTTCTCCATGTCCGTATCGGTATCGACGGCCGGCAGGGGATCCGCCAACAATCCGGTAAGGACTACGTTCTGACGCCATTTTTGGGAGAAGAGCAGCAACAGATGGGAGATGTACTGACAGAAGTCTGTCAAACCTTGCGCCTACGACTACAATAAAGCCAGATGAAACAAGGAGACTCTAC
>JACFOI010000023.1:4668-16001 GCA_019454415.1 Patescibacteria group bacterium
ACTGCCAAAAGTAAAGCAAAGCTGTTTATGTGGAAGCTAAAACAGCTTCGACAAAAGAAACCATGAGAAGTACCCTTATCCTTATCATCGTTTTGACAGTGCTGGCTGCTGTCGTTGGTGGTGTTCGTTACTACGTTTTGCCTACTTACTATCCTCATCTCCTCAAACAAACGAGCTCGGACCAAACTGCTGACCAAGCTGCAGCGCAAGCGTCACCGACGCCAGAGCCTCTGGCCGAGTCTTCAATAGCCACGGTCTCTGCCCAGTTGCTCCAGAGCCTTACTCCCAGACAGAAGGTCGCTCAGCTACTGGCCCTGCCTGTTGTGGTTCCGGCGAACTCTGACCAGATTGCCAGCACGGCAGGAGAGCTCAGTGGTGAGGTGCCTGGATTTGCAACACTTTTTGGACAGAGAATCTCCGCCCTCCAAGCTGACCAAATGACCTCTGCCATCAAACGCATTCCTACTGAACCTGATATGTTGGCGTCGCAACCTAATTTGAGTGAGCTGGAGCGAAAGTTGCTGGAGCCGCTAGTTGCAGTAGATCACGAAGGCGGCACGGTCCAGCGCCTCAGCGGAGAAGGGATGACTGCCTTTCCTTCCGCGCAAGAGCAGTGTGGGATGGATCGAGAGAGCTTTAAATCTGTCTTGGATCGAGCTGCCAAAGAGCTTCATGGTGTTGGTATCGATATCGTGTTTGGACCGGTTTTAGACCTCGGAGCAAATCATCCTATTTTGCGAACTCGTCTGTGTAGTGATAATCCCGATGTAGTACGAAACTATGGATTGTTTTGGATTGAAGCCATGCAGGCTCAACATGTCATCCCGGTCCTGAAGCACTACCCAGGTATCGGACAGAGTACTGTAGATTTGCACACTAGGGCTGACACGATTGCTTTTAATCCGGTTGAGCATAGCGTGTTCCTGGGTCTTCTGAATACATACCCACACGTGGGAGTAATGACCACCCATGTATCTTTACTCTCCGAAGATGGTTCGTCTGCTAAGCTCTGTACCACTTCCCCGGAGTGTCTGGGTCACTTGAACTTATCTGCGCCTCACTTGATCTTTACCGATGGCCTGGAGATGGCTTCAGCTCAAGGGCAGTTTGCCTCAGGCTCGGCAACAACGACGAAACAGACGCTCTCCGAGCTATCTGCACTGGCTATTGAAGCAGGTCACAACGTAATTGTTCTAGGGAAAACGGTGCCTGTGGCTGAGACCGATAAGATCATCACAGATTTAGCAGATCGTTATCAGCGCAATCCGGTCTTCAAACAACAAGTGGACAGGGCCTTGCAGGTGATATGGCAAGCCAAGTTTGATCATTGGAATGCCATGGGAGAGCTTTCCGTCAGCAGTCAAAAGCCGTTATAATCTTGGTATGGCCGCTCACCTGCTTCTGCCGATTATCTATAGTTTAATTTTCTTTCATCGTTTCCCCGGCTGGTTACCGTTTGTACTTTTTATTGTCGGAACGTTCCTCGGTTTCTTACTGCTCTTCCTGGATCGGTTTGTTCACGCGTTCTATCTCTATCCAAATACAGAGTTCAATACACTCGTCCGGGAACTCTGGAAAAAGGGTGACTATGTTGGAGCGATCCGCGCTCTTTCCCAGGCAGAGATTCTTCAGGAAAAGCTATTGACAAGGTCAGTGCTGTTTTTAATCGTGTATCTTTTCCTGACTATTTTTGTCATTACTTCCACCGGGAGTGTGGTCGGGATCGGATTGATGCTAGGGATGGGACTGCACTACACCTATGACTTTTGGCGGTATAGCAGAAATCCTTCCCGGTTTTCTAAACAATACCTCTGGCAACTTAAACGGACACTTACCGATCGGGAGATTCGAGTGTTTGTATTGGCTTGGACGGTCTTGTTTACAGTTTTGACGATAGCGGTATTGATATAGTGATATGAGCTTCCAAGTTCTGGGACTCCAGTTTCATCTCTATGGGTTGTTGATCGGCTTGGCCGCCGCAACTGCCATCCTGCTGGCAGAAAAAGTCGTTCAGAACTTTCCGGCGCAAAAGGCAGTATTCTGGCAAGTTGTCTCGGCTGCGTTTCTGGGAGGATTGATCGGAGCTCGGGTTTACCATGTCTGGACGGACTGGCCGCTGTATGTACAGAACTTTTCTCAAACATGGCAGATCTGGAACGGTGGCCTGTCAATTATCGGTGCCTTCATCGGGGGAGTTGGCGGATTGATAGCAGCAGTCTGGTGGCAAAAGAAGAAAGTGGTTTGGAAACAAGTCGTATTTTGGATGGATGTGGCGGTGCTTTGCTTACCTGTTGCACAGGCTATCGGAAGGCTGGGAAACTTTGTCAATCAAGAGCTCTACGGTCTCCCGAGTACTTTGCCCTGGGCGATCCCGATTGATCTCCAGCACCGGGTGACAGGTTATCAAAACTTCACCACTTTTCATCCACTCTTTGCCTACGAAGCACTCGGAATGCTGATCTGTGCAGGCCTGCTCTGGTGGATGAAGCAGAAGCAGATCTGGCAGCTGGGATCCGGTCGATTTATGCTGACCTATTTTGCCTGGTACGGACTATTCCGCAGTGGGCTGGAGAGTTTAAGGATTGAGAAGACCTTGATTGCCCAAACGTCGATCGGTTTCAATCAGGCTGTCTTGTTCATGATTGGAATACTGTCATTGGCAGCATTGGTATGGAAATTAGCCTGGCAAGGGAAAGGTAAGACCCTGTCGCTGACCCTCATGGCAGTCATGCTTGTTGTCGCAGGAGGGTTGAGCGGATGTACTCCTCAGAGTAAGGGAGAAGAAGTCAGTCAGATCATTGATCATAGCACACGCCAGGTTCGCTTATCCAGGCAAGCCACAAGCACGCCCTTACAAGTCACCGTGGAAGTGGTGACAACACCGGAAAGTATCCAGCGAGGTCTGAGCGGTCGAACAGAAATAGGTAGTGACGGCATGCTGTTTATCTTTCCCCAGATTTCGCAGCAAGTATTCTGGATGAAGGAGATGAACTTTGATCTCGATATGATCTGGATTGCTGACGGAAAGGTCGTGGGTATCACTCCAAATGTCCCTAAGCCAGCCAGCCCCGATCTTGGTCCGAGCCAGTTGCAACGCTACGCCTCACCTACAGGCGTCAACATGGTTCTGGAAGTGCCTGCAGGAACAGCCAAACAATGGCAACTTCAGGTCGGTGACGCCTTGGAGCTGCCTTAGTTTAGTGGTAACATGAACGCATGTCTGCTCAGCCAGCCGCCCAGATAGGCGGAACTCCTTCCAAGTCCCCATTGTTGCAGCGCCTTCGCGGTTCTTTTTCTGTATCTACGCAACAAGTCTCTCAGCCACTCCCGGCCTCGGCAGCACCAGCTCCGCCAATAACGCTGGAACAAGTAGCCGCCGAAGTGACCGAGGAAGCTACCCAAGCCGCTGAGATAGACCAGGCTCCGCCCCCAGAGGCGGCGGCTCCCCTTCCTGAAGAGCAAACACCTGATGTTCTCTCTTCAGAGCTTGTGCCTGATGCTGCAGCTCAGGCTGTACCGATGGCTGTCACTTCAATGACTGATACTCTCAATCCACCTGATGTGGTAGGTGGGGGTACGGCCAAGGAGACTCCACTGCTTAGCGTTACTGTCGAGCACCCGGCGGTCGACCAAGCAGGCGGAGTTCAGTATGTTGAAACGGAAAAGAGCCATGAGCTTCCTCCAGAAGTAGAAGGGTTCATCAAGAAGGTAGAGGACAACGTTGATCAGATTCCTGAGGAGATTGTGATCGCTGACCAACAAACCGGTCAATCGTTGCCTCGGGTGTTGGCACAGCCGGTCGTTGTGCTCCCCATTACCTCCAAAATGGAAGAGGAAGGAAAGAAAAAACCTCCCACCTATAGCATCCGTTGGCTGATTGAGTGGAGCTGGAAAATGATGAAGCGATTCTCCGGAAAAGTAGTTTATCGCGAAGAGGAAGCCGCTGCTTGAACTCGGCTGAAATATTGACAGAATCGTTAGACTAGAATTTGAAGCTATGTACCAACAGTTTGACCTTTTTATCTCGAATCTTCTTTCATTCCTGGTAGGCGTCGTGCTTGCGATTGTCTGTCTAGTTATTGTGGCGGTATTCATGTACATGCTCTTCCAATGGTTTAAGTACCGGAAAAGAGAAGAGTACGCACTGGACTTCGTAACCCTGCTTGTCCGACTGCCGAAAGAGAATGAGATCAAGATCGACGCAGCCGAACAAATGTTTGCGTCCCTGTACTCACTGAAAAAAGACGGCTACTTCAGCTTCCTCCAGCCGGAAGACCTGTTCTCCTTTGAGATGATCGCGATGAAAGAAGACATCGCTTTTTACGTCAACTGTCCACAGAAGATCCGTGACCTCGTCGAAAAACAGATTCACGGAGCATATCCCGGCGCGGAAATTCAGGAGCAGGACGAGGTGAATATTTTTTCTGAAAAAGGCCGGGTGGCATTTGCGGAGCTGAAGCTGGAAAAAGCAAACTACTTCCCGATCAAAACCTACAAAGATCTGCCGACCGACGGTCTCTCCCTGATCACCTCTGCCATGTCCAAGCTCGGAGAGGGGGAGGGAGCGACCATCCAGATTTTGCTGCAACCGGAAGGGAAACGTTGGCAGAGTCAAGGTTATTCGTACATGCAGTCGGAAAAAAAGCGAGAAGCGGATCCTGAGAAAGCTACCTACCAACATGATCCCAAGAAAATGGAGAGTATCGACAGCAAGATCGGGAAGCCTGGTTTCCGAGTTTGCATCCGGATTGTAGTTTCTTCACCACAGGAGTATGCGGCCCAATCTCACCTCAACAACATCGTCGGCGCGTTTGCGCAGTTCAGCTCGGCTAATAATAACTTTCATCGAGGCAGACTGTTCTTTAAGCACCTGTTCATGATCGACTTTATCTACCGGTACATGCCGTTCCTGAACCGCAATACCATGATTCTCAACTCTGAGGAGTTAGCGACGATCTTCCACTTTCCAAATAAGACTGTTGAGACACATCACATCCGCTGGCTAAACGCCAAAACCGCCCCGGCACCTTCCGAAATCCCCAATGACGGTTTGCGGCTAGGGAAGTCAGTCTACCGTGGTCAAGAACGCGAGATCTACATGTCGCAAGATGACCGACGCCGACATATGTACATCATCGGAAAGACCGGTACCGGTAAATCTGAGTTCCTGAAAGAGATGATTTTGCAGGACATTGAGGCCGGCCGCGGTGTCTGCGCCATCGACCCGCATGGTGAGTTTGTGGAGGACTTACTCCAACTGATGCCGCCGGAGAGAGCAGAAGACGTCGTCTACTTCAATCCTTCTGATCTGGAGCGACCAATGGGTATGAACATGATGGAAGTGGACACAGAAGAACAGCAACACTTTGTGGTCAACTCGATCATTAGCTTGATGTATAAACTGTATGACCCTCACAAAACCGGTATCATCGGTCCCCGTTTTGAGCACGCGATTCGTAATGCCATGTTGACGATCATGACCAAGAAGGGTTCGACCTTTATCGAGTTGGTTCGCATCTTGACTGACCCCAAGTACGTTGATGAGATGCTACCGTATGTCAAAGACCCGATTGTCCGTCGTTACTGGACTGACCAGATTGCCCAGACTGCTGACTTCCATAAATCTGAAGTCCTGGACTACATCGTTTCCAAATTTGGTAAGTTTATTACTAACAAGACCATGCGGAATATCATCGGTCAGTCGGAAAGCTCCTTTAACGTGCGACAGATCATGGACGACCAAAAGATTCTTTTGGCCAATCTCTCCAAAGGTATTTTGGGAGAAGAGGATGCTAAGTTCCTCGGTTTGATCTTGGTGCCGAAGGTACTGACTGCTGCTATGTCCCGTCAAAATGTGCCGATGGAGCAACGGAAAGACTTCTACCTTTACGTCGACGAGTTTCAGAACTATGCGACGGAAGACTTTGCCGTGATTCTGTCCGAGGCTCGAAAGTATCGCCTGAATCTGATCGTGGCCAACCAGTTTATCAGCCAGATTGACGAAGATGTCAAAAATGCAGTCTTTGGTAACGTGGGTACGATCGTTGCCTTCCGGGTAGGTGTGCCTGATGCTAACTTCCTTCAACACGAGTTCTCGCCGACCTTTAACGATCATGACTTAGCAAACGTCGAGAAGTTCCACGTTTACATTAAAACGATCGTCAGAAATGAGCCGGTCCCCCCATTCAGCATGTCGCTCCTCAAAGACATGGACGCGGTCAAAGCTCGCATGAACCCACGCTTGGCAGAAATGATCAAACAACTGTCCCGCCTGAAGTACGGCCGCGACCGCGACGAGATCGAAGCGGAAATGAAGATCCGGGCAAAGTTGTAAAGACCCTTTCTCAAAACCTACAACAACTTAAACTCTAGCATGTGTTCAAACAGAAGCTGCGCCGCGACACGGTGCCCCTCAGGGATAAAGTGACATTCGTCAAATAGAAACTGTGGTTTATCTATAAAGTAAGCTTCCAAGTCCACAAAGTGCGCTCTATCATCTCTCATCAACTGACGCAGAGCGTTGTTATATGCTGGCACTCGACTTCTCCAATTTTGCGGATCACTGAAGTCCTCATCCGCAGTATTAAATGGTCGACTGAGGATGAGCGGCTCTGCCCCGTGCTGTTTAGTCAGGACATACATCTCTTTAAACTCCTGCACATAGAGATCTATGGTCATTCGGGGTTGATACAAGGTGGATAAAGAGGAGTAGTTTGTGGGAGGGGGTTTCACATCTCTGCTTCGGAGGAACTTGTTGGAGTAGAACACCCCGACTCCGTAAGCTCGAGAGAGTGCGAACAGATCTCCACCGATTCGGGGATACGGTTTGAAAAAGGGATCAGGAGCGTTCGCTGAAGGAGCAACGTCATTCCAGCCAAATGAGAAGATGACTATTTTGGGTTTGTAGGTCTGTAGATCTTTTTTGAGGCGCTGCACACCCTGGTAACTGGAGTATCCAACGACACCTCTGTTCATAACTTCGATAGGAATCTGATGACTCAAGAGAAGAAGCTGGAGTTGATTTGCCCAGGAGGTAGCTGAGAGACCTTGGGTGTTGGAGTCGCCATAGACGAGAATCTTAGGTTCTTCAGGAGAAGTCCGAAAAGAGACAAACTCCTCAGATTGGGCGTTCCCTCGATCATCAAATGGGAATCGGTTATTAATTGGTCTCCAAAACAATTGATAGTCAGCCGTAAAATTACTGTCGTCAAATGTGTGTGTCCACCGCCAATCTTCGGTCGCGGGATCAATCTTACTGTGGAGTGGTTGGTAGTACGACAGGAGTTGGCGATCAGTTAGCCAGCGCGCCATACCTTCTAAAGTAAAGACAGTGAAAAGTACCGAGAAAATAAAAAGAAGTGATCGGCCAATCAACTGACGTTTTTTGAGTTGCATGGGCTACTCGCTACTTTTCTAACGAGATTCGTACTCTTTGACAACCTCTTTACAGTAGCTGTATCGAGCGAGCTCAAATGCCCGTTGCGGGAGGGACTGATTAGGCTGCGAACTGGAACTGGATGCTGAAGCTGGGGCGGCAGAGTCTTGAACTCCAAGTACTTTGCCTGAGATCGACTGGACATTTGTGGTGAGCTGGCCACCCAACTCACTGAGCTGACCAAGATTTGCTTGCTGAATGTTACTGGAGACAAAAGGTTGAATTTGATTGGCAGCGTTTTTGACGCCAGTCAACTTTCCTTCCGGAATGTACCGCGAGCCATACACCAGGACAGCCCCAGTGCCAACAATGACTAAGATAATCATCAGAAACTTTTTGATGATGCCCATATAGATAGAATAACACTTTACAGTCGCTGCCTCTATTCGGAGCGCAGTGCCTCAATCGGGGAAAGACGAGCCGCATTTCTGGCAGGGGCAGCGCCAAAGATCACTCCGATGGCTGTTGAAACGCCAAAGGCGATTACGATGGACTCGGGTAGGATGCGGGCAGGGAAGAAGCTCTGAATAGCCACAGTTCCTAGGAAGGCAATAAGAACGCCGATCATGCCACCAATCACTGACAAGAGTGCAGCTTCGATCAAAAACTGAAGCAAGATCACGTTCGGCGTTGCCCCCAACGCTTTTCGCAGACCAATCTCTCTCGTCCGTTCTGACACAGAGACAAGCATGATGTTCAAGATACCAATTCCGCCTACCACTAACGAGATGGCTGAGATTCCACCCAAGCCGGCAGTCAGGACACCCAGCACGTTATTGATCGTTTTTAATAGCTCTGCTTGGTCAAAAACGGTAAACTCATCCTCCTTCAGGTCTTCCAAGAGCACAGCCTCGATTGCCCTCTTTGCTTCGGCAATCTGATCCCGTTCTTTGACCTCAAAGATAAACGAGTCGATCACCTGGGTATTGAAGTTGTTCATAATGGTGTTAAACGGAAGGTAGATGTAGTTATCGAAACTAGGTCCACCGAAACCACCACCTTTGGCCTCGAGAACACCCACTACCGTATAGGTCTGGCTATTTAGCAGAATGCGCTTATTGATCGGATCAACTTTGCCCAAGAGCTCCTCGGCGACTTTAGAACCTAACACGACCACCCGTTTCCCCTTACTCTCATCTGCCTCGTCAAACCACTGTCCTTTCTCAGTATGGGAGTTGGTCACTTTCTCGTAACTAGGCGTAACTCCATAGAGGAGCACTTTTTTGGTCGTATTGCTGTACTTGGCCTCGGCTGTGTTTACCGCTGTAGTCACACCACCGACGAACAGGTTACGATTTTTACGCAAAATTTCTCGGTACTGTGCTTCTTTCAAAGTCGGTTTAGTGCTCTCAATGACTGCTGATTCTTGGCTACCGCCAAAAGGGTCTCCCGGAGTCACGAAGAGCACGTTTGTCCCCAGGCTGGCAAACTGATCTTGAATGTATGACTGCAAGCCTGTGCCTAAACTAGTCAGCAGTACCACCGAGCCCACTCCAATAATGACACCCAGCATCGTCAAAAATGACCGCTTTTTATTCAGCAGGATGGCTTTCAAGGCGATAGAGAACGTGTTCGTAAGGTTCATAGTCACTTGTTCCGTCACAACCCCCGGAAAGTACTTGCTTTACTTTCCGGTTACTTTGCCAAAGATCAATCGCGGTGGTTTGCGCTTTTTCTTTAGCATATCAACATACTCGATCGTTTTTTGACTTTTCAGACTCTTGTTGTAGCCAAACTTTTCATCATAAATCAGTTCGCCGTCATGAAAGAGGATGATGCGCTTGGCAATCTGGGCAATCTCGGCCTCGTGAGTAACCATCACGATCGTCTTACCTTCTTGATGGAGCTCTTTGAGAAGATTTTTAATATCCTCACCACTTTTGGAGTCAAGGTTTCCGGTTGGCTCATCAGCAAAGATAATTGCAGGCTCATTGACTAGTGCACGGGCGATAGCAACGCGTTGCTGTTGGCCACCAGAAAGTTGTGCAGGTGTGTTACCGAGGCGATCGAGCAAACCGACTTTTTCAAGCATTGCAGCCGCTCTGGCGCGGCGTTCCGCCGCGCCCACACCCGCATAGACCATCGGCAAGGCCACGTTTTCCAACGCCGACGTTCGCGCCAGCAAGTTAAACTGCTGAAAGATAAATCCGATTTCTCTATTCCGCAGATGGGCGAGCTCTACTTCGGAGTACTTAGTGACATTTCTGCCCTTCAAAAAAATATCACCCTTTTCGGTGCTACTGAGTAAACTGGCTACCTGTAGGAAAGTTGATTTGCCGGATCCAGATGGGCCCATGACTGCCACAAACTCACCCTCGTCAACATTGATCGTCACTTCATTGAGTGCCCGAATTTCTTGTTCACCAAGCTTATAGATCTTTGAGACATTCTTGAGTGCCAACAACATTTGAACTCACTCATCTTCATCATGCTTTTACGGAGCAACTACCTCATCACCAGCGGATAGCCCGCTGATTACCTCGATCATTTCTTCATTTTCTATACCAGTCTGGATCTCGACTTCTTCTGCGCTATTTTCACCGGTTCTCCTCCGGGCATACTTTTTGTCATCACGCTCGATCAGTGAATCAATGGGAATCTGCAGGACATCTTTACGTTGGTCAACGATGATGTCAGTATCGCCGTTCATTCCCAGACGGTATCTTTCAATTGCTGACTGTGTACTGGTATTGGTAAGCGGCATCTCAACCACAAAGACTGTTCCGCTGGCTGATTGGGAGCTGCGATAGGCAATCGCACTCACAGTAGCAGTGATTGGTTCATCCGGATAGGCATCAAGTTCGATAGTTGCCTGCTGACCTTTTTGGACGAGGTCAATATCGGTTTCGTCAACCGCGGCTCGGAAAATGAGACTGTTGGGGTCTACGACCTCAAAGATATCCGTCGGATTGATCACAACTCCCGGGACAATTGAAGGAGCACTGACCAAGATGCCGGCAATCGGGCTGGTCAACGCGGCATTGCGAATGGCAATATCTCTAATTTCTACATCGAGGACTGCATTCTCCAATGCTTTTTGATCCTGTTGAGCCTGTCTTCCCAACGCATCATTAATGATCGTGTCTCCACGGTCGTCCGCATTCTGCTCAAAGATCATCCGCTGATTAAAGTAGTTGTTGAGGTCTTGTTGAATGCGCTTTTGTTGATCGGCAACGTCGATTCTGGCCAAGGTCTGCCATCGTTTGACAGGATCACCCTCTTTGGCACCGATATAAGTGACCTTGGCAGCAGTCGCATAGTGCAAGCTGGCCTTTTGTTTGGCATCAACCACACCAGAAACATTGATCGTTTTGATCAGGTCACCTTGCTGAACGGGGACAAAGGTCAGCTGCTCTTCCGGCGTATTCAGCCGGCGCAGCGCAATAAAGCCACCTATTCCTAGCAGAATGATGACCAACAACGAAAGTTTCCAATGTTTACGAACCCATTTAGCAACAAAAACAAAGGGTCGTATAACCGACTTCATATTTCCTCATCCTACGTCAATTGAAAATGATTGAAAAGAGGCTCTACGCCTTGTAAGGAAGATCACAACGGCTTCTTAACAATCAATCTTTTTCCGCGACGGCTTCAGCTTAATATTATGATATGTCTTAGTTTCACCAGTTTGGTTATTTTGAACGGTAATCGTAAAGTTGGGGGAGTCGAACTCATCAGTCATCTCAAGAATGTCCTCGACTTTAAAGAACTCTTCCCAGAAAGTCTGATCTGCCGGATCAGCCACATCCCACAACTCAAGCTCATCAAGCTCTGCGATCATATCGTCGAGCTTGTTCTCCAGAGTATCGCGCTTGGATTTGGTGTTAGCCATACTTCGATTATACGGCGTATGTAAAGGATTACCGTAAGGATTCTCTTACAAGTGAGAGATGTGTGA
>JACFOI010000002.1:0-2583 GCA_019454415.1 Patescibacteria group bacterium
ATGAAAAGCTCGTGGCCAAGAACAAAGCCGTCATTGAGGATATCCTTAAGAACTACCAGCAACCCCTTTTGTAGAATGTACTTTTGAACTCCAACGTTGCTTGTAACAACCCGGAGGGACAGATTGTTCGTTAAGGTTCTAAAAGTACACTCTCCAATAACCTAAACCTGCTAAAATGGTCTAATACCTGAAGCACAACAGGGATACAGCTGCGTATATTTCTATGATTCCCTACAGCATTACCAACACTACGCTCAATCAAGTTTCCACTTTCACTCGTCTGATGGAGCGTTTTTCTTTTCTGCCGGAAGATAACGTCTGGCGGAAGAAACTGCTTGACCTGTCAATGAAAAAACAGGCATTTGCAGCGGTGGGAATTGGCCGCAATTTGATCAACACACCGGTGGCTGAGCAGAGCTTTAGTCGTAGCAAAGAGGTTTTTGATGAAGAGTCTCTGGCAGAGTATCGTCACTACAAAGCCTTGATGAAGCAGCTGGCAGCAGATCCAGACGTGCCCGTTGATCTGACCATCGACCACGTGGAGGAGCTCCACGCTGCGCTGATCGGAGAACAACGCCAAGTGGGCAGTCGTCACTTCCGCAGTACCGATGGCTATGTTGATAAAGTCATCTGGGAGCACGGCATTAAACAGATGATCACGCTGAAGGTGAAGACTCCAGTTAAAGACATTGAGCGACAGATGAACGCCTTTTTATCCTGGTTTTTCCAAGCGAGAGAGGCAGTCAACCCGATTTTGCTCGCCGCAATAGCGCACTACGTGATTGCTGAGATCCATCCTTATGCCGACGGAAATGGCCGGCTTAGTAGAGCCTTGACGCGGTTGATCATGAAGATGTGTGGCGAGAGGAACTTCCCCTTAATCGCTCCCGAGTATTACTTCTATACCAATCGAGAACGTTACTTTGATCTGCTTGGCAAAGCCGTTGAAACACTGGAGATTACCGAGTGGATTGAGTTTTATTCTAAGGGTCTGCTCGAGAGTGTCTACAGTGCTTTCCAGGATCTGTTGATGCTCAGCGGTGGAAGTGTGGACCTCACACACCATCAGATTATTGAGTTAACCGATCGTGAGACGGAGCTGCTGGAAATGATGAACAGCCGCCAACAGGCCAGCGCGGCTGAGCTTGCCAACTTAATCGGAGTATCTAGACAAAATGTTAACGTTATTCTGAAAAGGCTTGTTAGTAAAGGACTCTTAGTCAGTGTGGGAGAGGGCACACATAGTCGTTATGCCTCCAAGTTGCTATCGCTCTCATACTGACCCACTTGAGTCAAACAGGGAGGCAACTTAAAATACCTTGAAAAGATCAAGAAGTGAAAGGAAAAAATGAGTGAACATGGAGAGCACGAATATAGTCCAAAGGACTACATGATGGACGGGAAGCCTAACCTCCACGAAGGAGAAGAGATGCATCAAGATCACGAACACGAGCATGGTGAGCCTCAGGAAAGAATCATCCTTACGAGAGAGATGATTGAAGAGCATATTGGTAATCCAGAGAATGTTCAGTGGGTACCTGCAGCTAGCTTGCTTGAAGAGGTGGCAGAATCTTGCGTGGATGGTAGAGAGGGGAAAGGTGTAATTTCCACTCCGGGTGGTAACGCAGGTGAGTTTGTGCTGATGATTCAAGCGGCGGAGAACGTTTCTGGGAATGCTCTCTCGGAAGTGGAAATTGCGGACTTCTTTAAGCAATACGTGGAGAAGTTCGGTAAGTTCTACATGCACTCGGATGATCATGCGGTGCACCACATTCAGCATGCTCTTGAGCATGACGAACGCTTTCACGGTATTGACCTAGCAGAGGCTATCCAAAAAGGTTTGCCAGAAAATCCGGAAATGCAGGCAGCCTTGTTAGAACAGCTCTCCACGCCTGATAATATGGGGTGTGGACATCTCAAACTGATGATTAAGGCTGCTGAAAACTACGGCGTTCGAGATGGTGTAGTTCAGGCCATGGTTCGAGCCTACTTTGTTGAACTTTGGTCTGGTAACCAGAACCTTGAGCTGCAGATGCTTCCGGGAGATCACCTAGAAGGTGCTGTAGTGAACGTTACATTTGGCAATCCAGAAGAAGAGCTGACTGACGAGAGCTTAGTGCCGACTATCGCTCCTTTAGCAAACGGGACCTCTTTCTTTGTCAATCATCCGCAAGCAACCGACTATTTGCGACGGAATATTTCCGCCCAAATTACAGGTGAAGGGCTTTTAGGCCTGACTGCGGAGAACCAAGAGGCTTATTTGGCTGAGATCAGACGCTTGGGGAATAATGGTCTAGGTGAAACTGTTAAGCGCTTGGCAAAGGATGAGCTGGGAAATGCTCTACCAATGTTTAATGTGACTTTCCCGTCCCAAGAGACGTACACAGTGAACTAAGGTTTAGTGTCTTGAAGTGAAGCCCCAGATGCGCATCTGGGGCTTTTTGCTAGTTGCTTCAAGGGAATAAAGTCCCATAGTATTTACATATAAGCCTGAGAATGCTATAGTAGACATAGCGAGACTACATCGAGGCATAACGCTGAGTAATCTGGTCTCGTTTTAACAATTCAGTTGCTGAAAGAGGT
>JACFOI010000002.1:2683-77102 GCA_019454415.1 Patescibacteria group bacterium
TGTGGTGAGACCTCTCCCAAATGGATGGGGCAGTGTCCTAACTGTGGTAACTGGAATACGATGGTAGAAACTGTTGTCGAGAAGCCCAGTGGCAAAACAGGTAGAAATGCACTGGGAGGGCAGCAGAAGCCGCTTGATCCTCAAGCAGTTGTTCAGTTTGGCGATGTGGATCAAAAGGCACTTCCACAAGATCGGCTCTCAACCGGGATCGGGGAGTTTGATCGGGTCCTGGGAATAACAACCAGTCGGGGCAAACAGACCGGCGGAATTGTACCGGGTGCTGTCATTTTGATTGGTGGGGAGCCGGGAATTGGTAAATCGACACTTCTTACTCAAATGGTGATAGAGATGGCAGAGCAGAGTCCTCAAATTCTGTACGTTGCTGGTGAAGAAAGTCCATCTCAAATTACTCTAAGAATCAATCGAATATTGCAGATTGAGGATAAAAATAAAAGTGATAAAAATGCGCAAGAAAAACAGAAAATTTTGTCCTCCAGGCTAAAATTTCTCACCACAACTGACGTAGACCAGCTGATCACCTACATTGAACAACAAAAACCCTCAATTGTTATCGTAGATAGTATTCAATCCCTGACAACTGATGATTTGTCGGGCGCTGCGGGCTCAGTCGGACAGCTCCGGGAAGGCACTGATCGATTAACGCAAATTGCGAAAAGATTCCATATTCCTATTTTCCTAGTAGGACACGTTACTAAGGAAGGTGAGATTGCGGGCCCTAAAGTGTTAGAGCATATTGTCGATGCAGTTTTGGAGCTCAGTGGAGAAAGAACTGGCCAACTACGATTACTCCGCGCCATAAAAAACCGATTTGGGGCAACTGATGAGGTCGGAATTTTCCAAGTAAATGACGTAGGGCTATCAGAAGTGATCAATCCCAGTCAGATTTTTTTGGGTGAGCATGATCGTCAGGCAGTTGGCTCGGCTATTGCTTGTGTCATGGAAGGAACTCGCCCTCTTCTGGTCGAGGTTCAAGCGTTGGTAGTCGATTCGCAGCTTGCCATGCCCAGGAGAGTGGGGAGGGGGGTTCAGCTTTCCCGTTTACAGGTGCTCGCTGCAGTATTACAGAAACATGCCAGGTTGCCACTAGGTTCTACGGATATTTTCGTCAATATTGCCGGTGGGTTTACGGTTCAAGAACCGGCAATAGATTTAGCACTTTGTGTGGCTATTGCCAGTTCCTACAAAAATATCTCACTTCCTGAAAAGAGCGTCTTCATCGGGGAAGTTGGGCTTCTCGGTGAAATTCGACAAGTTGGCTATGCTGATCGCCGGATCAAGGAGTGTAAACGGCTCGGGTATACATCAATCTTTACGAAGCAAAGTGCCCCAAGTGTGGCAGCACTCTTAAAACAGTTGAAGCTTTCCTAGTTGAACTTTTTCCTAAAACAGCTGGTTCCCACGTCTTTTCCAC
Source organism: Patescibacteria group bacterium (assembly GCA_019454415.1). Classification (GTDB taxonomy): domain Bacteria; phylum Patescibacteriota; class Microgenomatia; order UBA1400; family PJMF01; genus UBA924. Next base: position 4,116 of record JACFOI010000002.1, read on the forward strand.
AAAGATTGTTGGGCGGTTTTAAATGGAGATAACTTTCTTTCTACCTGATTAATTTGAATAAAAATAATTCTATGGGATATATACTAAGATGACGATCAAAAAGTTATAGGTTGACTTTGAGTGACGTGGCACTTATACTAAAATTGCTTTTTCGAGAATATCTGTACTACCTTCCGGTTCCGGAAGAGGATAACGAAGAAAAAGAAAAAAACGGGGAGAAAACAAAAAAGCATTATTACCGCGGACGAACCCAAATAACAATGCTTTTTCGAGAATATCCAACCCTTAAATTGATAAGGGCGAATCTGTACTTTGAAAATAGTAGCAGTATCCGTTAAAATGTAAAATAGATCTTTCCGCATTAAAGTGTTGCGAAAAAGATCGTTGGCTGGGGGTTGGTTGGAGGTTCGGGCGAATGGGCAGGCATCCGAACTTCCAATCAGCCCCTTTTTTACTCTCCACACTTGTCCTATAACAAAAATTATAGTATAATAACTGTGTATGATTAGCCTGCATTTAGAGAAGTCTCGCGCCATTTTAGACGGCAGACTCCGGTTTGTTCGGGCTCGTTTATTGGGGCAAAAAGTACCTCGAGCCACTTGGCTAGCCCGGGCTCAGGAAGACAAGCAGCTCCTCCTGACCAAGGCGAGTGCCTTAGCCCGTAAGTACGTTCCAGCTCCCACACCTGCCCAGCAGGCTTCTAAAAAGGCTTTCTCCTTCCCGGAAGTCATCAGGAAAGAGGAAACTCCTGTCAGTTTTAAGCCTGCAGTAGCCCCACCTCAGGTTAAAGTGGTCCAGAAGGGCAGTAAGGTACGCCAGTCCGTCTTCCTTGCCTGTATGGCACTCAGCTTCATCCTCCTGGCTGTTCTCTTTGGTCCTATCTTGTACTTCCGCTTTTTCACCCACGAAGTTGTGCCAGTTCAAACCCAAGAAACCGGTACTCCCTTGGGTGGCGAGTTCACTGCTCCTACCCCGGAAGTAGAGGTCCAGAAGCCACCTCGGGACGAGAATCTTCCTGAGGGCAACTGGCTGATTATTCCTAGAATTGGCGTAAATACCGAAATTCTCGAGAGTAAGGTCCCCGAAGAGTCACTGATCAAGGGAGTCTGGCGTGTCCCAGAGTTCGGTAATCCAGGAGACCAAACAGAGCCGATGATCCTGGCTGCCCACCGATATGGCTATAACTGGTGGTGGAAAGGGGAGTACTGGAAGTATCACTCATTTTATTTACTCCCAGACCTGGAACCTGGAGACCTGGTCGAAGTTATCTCGGATAAACGCAAGTATCTCTATGAGATCTATGCTGGCGAAGAGGGAACCGAGATTACTGATTATGATGCTGATCTTATCCTGTATACCTGTAAGTTCTTAACATCGGACATCCGTCACTTCCGGTATGCGCGGCTGATTGACCCCAGTAAGTATGTCAACTACGCAACGGCCGCTGCCGAACAGTCACCCGCAACGGAGAGCGCCCAGGTAATCCAGTAATTTTCTCAAGAGAAAACCAGATTTGACATTTAGTGAAGTTCTCGAGATAATAGCCCCCGTAACAGTTTCTCCCCTTACTTTTAGTGATTAGCAAACTTTCTACATTTGCAGATATTAATTAATCAATAGTTACCCTTTTATGTTTACACAGCTCAATGCTGCCGACCCTGTCGGTCAAACCCTTGAAAAAGATAAAGTTGAAGAGAAAGCAATCAAAGACATTCCAGTCGAGCCTGTCCGGCCAAGACGGACTGCTTTTGTGGGTCGCTCTCGAGGAAACTACTCCCGAGGCTCTTCCAGTTCTTCATTAAATAAAAATAGCCAGGACGATAAAGACTTTTCTGGTGATCTTTCCAACGGCCAAGCCGGTGGCAAGGAGCAAGAAAGCTCCGCTATCGTAACTGGTTTTTTGGATACCTCACTCGATGGGCACGGCGTGCTCCGAGTCAACTTTTCGCCGTCTGAGGGAGATGCCTACATCTCGACGTCTCAGATTCGACGCCTGAAGCTTCGCCCCGGTGACGTCGTTTCCGGTCCGGCTCGGGCTCCTAAGGAGAACGAACGGTATTGGGGGCTTCTGAAGGTGGATACCGTGAATGGCCAATCCCCAGAGAAGATGATTGACAGAGTCCGTTTCCAGACCTTGACCCCTGTTTACCCCAACGAACAGATTAAGCTTGAGACCGGTGACGAACCCCTTTCTACCCGCATTATTGACATGATTGCGCCTATTGGAAAGGGACAGCGTAGTTTGATCGTTTCGCCGCCAAAAGCCGGAAAAACGACCCTTTTGATGCAGTTAGCTACTGGAATCGCCGCTAACTACCCAGATATCCACCTGATGGCTGTCTTGGTTGGGGAGCGTCCAGAAGAAGTCACTGACTTCCGTCGCCATATCGAGCGCATTACCAAGGGCAAAGGCGAGGTCGCGGCTAGTAATTTTGACGAGAGCGCTGAAGATCAGTGCCGAGTGGCCGAAATTGCTCTCGAGAGAGCGAAACGACTGGTCGAGCAGGGAAGAGACGTCGTCATTCTCCTGGACTCGATTACCCGGTTAGCACGTGCCTATAACTTGTCTATTCCTACCTCGGGAAGAACCCTGTCTGGTGGATTTGACCCGGCCGCCTTGTTCCCACCTAAGAAGTTCTTCGGTGCGGCTAGAAACTTTGAAGTAGGTGGCTCCTTGACGATTATTGGTACCTGTCTGGTCGATACTGGCTCCCGTATGGATGACCTCATTTATGAGGAGTTCAAGGGAACGGGCAACCAGGAAGTTCACCTGGATCGCCGCCTGGCGGAGCGTCGCATCTACCCGGCCATTGACGTCCAGCGGTCCGGTACTCGCCGAGATGACCTCTTAATTGATCCAATGACCTACCAATCAGTTCTGACCCTACAGCGCATGCTTGATCTGGTCGACAAAGAGCAACGCACCCAAACGATTATCGATCGCATGCGTCGAACCTCCTCGAACAAAGAGTTCCTGGCTTCCTTGAAAGAAGGGTAGTCTTATATCCTCGAGTATCGGCTGTTTTTTAGGTCTATCCGTGAGGTGCCTCTTACATTGATTTGATATACTTAAATGTTCCGGAATATGCCGAGTTTTCGTCTAGGCTTACCCACTTGGGAAAATGCCCATCGCCCCAGCCAACCGTCACCCTTCAGTCGCTTTTTTACTGAAGTACGGGAGTACTTTGGCTTTTGGTACAAGTATATCCGGCGTCGTGGCTACTACTGGTTCTCCAAGTTTGAATCAGGCAAGGACGTGCTGGTTGCCCCTCTGTATAAGCAGCGTGGCAAGTACAGCCGGCCTTTCCTGCACTTCGGTACCATTACCCTTATTTTTATGGTGATCACCTTTGGGCCGTTAATTCTGGATCAGACTCGCCGCAGCCAGGATGAGCAGCAGCAGGGAACCTCTTCTGGCGTCCTGAACACTGTCCAAGCCTATGGTGAGGACTTATCGACCATTCAGTCAGAAGAAGTCCGGGCTTTCCGTGGTGGCGAGATTCATATTCACCGTGTTCAAGAAGGAGAGACACTCTCGTCGATTGCCAAGCTTTACAACTTGGAACGGGTAGAAACGATTACCTGGGAAAACGGTTTAGACAAAAATGCGAAGCTCAAGCCAGGTCAAGAGCTGCGGATTCTGCCGGTGGACGGTATTCGTGTCAAAGTCGCCCGTGGTGAAACGATCTATACCCTAGCCAAGAAGTATGGTTTGGGAAGTGATGCAGCGGACGCCCAGAAGATTGTTAACTATCCGTTTAACGAGTTTAAAAACTCTGAGACGTTTGAGTTGGCGATTGGCCAGACACTTTTGATTCCTGATGGTATCAAGCCTGAGGATCGAGCAACTGTACCGCGAACTGCTTTCGCGCCGGTCTTAACGCCAGACGCCGGTGCAGTTAGTGCAGTCGGAACATTCATTTGGCCAGCATCTGGCCGTATTACCCAAGGTTACAGCTTCTACCACAAGGCTTTTGATATCGCCAATAATGGTGGCGGTCCGATCTTGGCTGCCGATAGTGGGACAGTAATTGCTTCCGGTTGGGACTCTTCAGGCTACGGAAACCGAATTATGATTGACCATGGAAACGGCTTCATTACGCTGTATGGCCACATGAGTCTCCTTCAGGTTAAGGTAGGACAACACGTAGCGCGCGGGAATGTGATCGGTCAGATGGGAAGTACCGGCCGCTCGACAGGTACCCATTTGCACTTTGAGGTGCGCCGCGGCGGAGTTTTGGAAAATCCTGGGAACTACTTGAGGTAGGAGACTATTTAATTTTTTGAAATCTTGAGTAGCCACTGAGTTTGAGGCAAGCTACGGGCGGATCAGAATTTCAAAAAATTAAATGGCTCTCTTCTTCATTTTCTCGCGCTCCGGCTTCTTCAGCCATTTCTTGCGCAAGCGAAGCGTTGAGGGGACGACTTCCAGCAGCTCGTCATCTTCCAGAAAATCAAGGCACTGTTCCAGTGAGTAACGTACTGGTGGAGTGAGTTGGACACCCATATCTTTAGTGGCGGAGCGGACGTTGGTACTTTTCTTGACTTTGGTCACACTGACTTCCATGTCCTGGTCCCGCGAGTTGAGGCCGACAACCATCCCTTCATACACATCTTCACCAACACCTACGAAGAGCGTCCCGCGCTGTTGGGCGTTGTCCAGACCGTAGGTGGCGCTTTTGCCAGTATCTGCAGAGATCAAAACACCATTACGCAGCTGCTGATACGTTCCCCCCATCGGACGGTAGCCGAGGGAGATAGAGTTCATCTGAATTGTGCCTCGGGTGTCTGTCATCAAAACAGTCCGGGTACCAAGTAAGTTGGCTTCGCTAATTTCAAAGACAAGACGCGTCTCACCTTTGCCATTATCACGATGGTCAGTCAAAACAGCCCGACGCCGAGAGAACTCTGCGTTAACTGTCCCGACAAACTCATTCGGAATATCAACGGTCACTTCAGCATACGGTTCATGTTGCTGGCCATCAATCTGTTTATAAATGACTTGGGGTTTACTAACTTCAATTTCGTATCCTTCACGACGCATGGTTTCGATGAGTACCGCCAGGTGCAACTCACCGCGGCCAGCGACTTCAAAACCAAAAGAGTCAACTTGTTGGCTGATCCGGAGACCGAGGTTAGTTTCCTTTTCCTTCATTAAGCGCTCATGGATTTGGCGAGAAGTTAAGAACTTGCCCTCACGGCCGGCAAACGGGGAAGTGTTAGGGCCAATCGTAATCTTCAAAGTAGGTTCAGTAATTTCCGGGGAAGCAAGCGGCTCAAGGTGGTCGGGATCACAGACAGTTTGACCGATTGTCAACTCTTTAATGCCGGCGATAGAGACAATGTCACCACTCCAGACTTTCTCGACAGGAACGCGATTTAAGCCGTGAGAAGTAAAGAGTTTTTCTACGCGATAGCTGCCATAGTTGGCGTTATTCTGATCAATCACTGTGACTCGATCCCCTAGGTGAAGCTGACCACGTTTGACTCGGCCATTGCAGAGTTTCCCCAAGTAAGAGTCTGCTTCGAGAGTAGATATAAGCATCTGGAAAGGAGCTTCATCATTTCCCCGTGCAGACGGGAAAAACTCGAGAATCTTTTCAAATAAGATCGTTAAATCAGTTGGTTGGGCAATTTCCTCAGGAGTAGGCAAGTGATCCCAAGCTTTACCCTGAAGGCCAATTGAGTAGATGATCGGGAAGTCCAGATAACTTGGATCGTCGGTGTTGTTGAGGAAGAGATCCTCGATCTGGTTGATCGTGCCTGCAATATCGGCGTGTGGTTTGTCGATTTTGTTGATCAAGACCATCACCCGTAAGCCAAGTGAGATCGCTTTCTTCAAGACGAATTTAGTCTGGGGGAGTGGGCCTTCAGCAGCATCCACCAACAGAACCGCACCGTCGGCCATTCCTAGTACCCGCTCCACTTCACCGGCAAAGTCGGCGTGGCCAGGGGTATCAATAATATTGATTTTGTAATTTTGGCCACTCTTCCGAGAAAAGTAGTCGACTGAGGTGTTTTTAGCCAGGATAGTGATCCCTTTTTCCCGCTCCAGATCATTGGAGTCCAAGATCGTAGTCTGACTCATCTCTGCCTGGTTTTCCCGGAAGGTGTGAGTCTGTTTTAACATCCAGTCCACCATAGTCGTTTTGCCATGGTCGACGTGGGCAATAATTGCCACGTTACGGATATCGCTGATATTTACGGTATTTTCAGTCATAGGAGGCTTCGATCAACGGGAATTGGTCAAGCGAGCAATTATACCAGGCTTTTTGCCGGATTTATAGACTCGGATGATGATACAATTCTCTCAAGAGAAACAAGGACTCTTTTCAGATGTTTGACCTCGTTCAACTTCGATTTCTAGCTGGCAATGGCGGCAACGGCCGCGTTTCGTTCCGCCGAGAAAAGTACATTCCCAAAGGTGGACCGGACGGCGGCAATGGTGGCCGGGGCGGAAGTATCTTTTTGCGTGCCAACAAGGGCTTAAACTCGCTTCAACATTTTGCCGGAGTAAAGGAGTTTGCGTCTAAGTCCGGTCAGGCTGGCGGCGCCCGGAACCAAATTGGCGCGAATGGTGAAGATCTCTACATCGAGGTGCCGGTTGGGACTCGAGTGTGGCTAGTAGCAGAGAATAGAATGAGTAAAATTCGTCGGACATTTCGCCCTCATGAGGGTCAAGAAGAGCCGACGATTAAACATCAACTCCTGACGCTGTCTGTCAAAGGAGGGCGACCGGATCCTTTGCCTCCTGATGAGCTCCAACCAATCAATCTGGAACGAGAAAGTGAAGAGACCATCACTCGCCTGGATAACTCCGGTGCTGGTGCGACTGCTGAACCCCAGGTTTTTCGTTCGGAGTCACTCAAAAATCGACGTCTCAAAGATATTCCCAAACTACTACTTGTTGAGCTCCTGGAGGATGGTCAAGAAGTCTTGATTGCCAAAGGTGGCGAGGGCGGACGAGGCAATACCTGGTTCAAGGGTTCCACCAACACTACTCCCATCACCGCCGAGTATGGGACTCCGGGTGAACGCAAAGAAGTCATCTTGGAGTTGCGGTTGATTGCTGATGTCGGCCTGGTAGGTTATCCCAATGCTGGCAAAAGTACCTTATTATCCGTTATCACTCGAGCCAATCCAAAGATAGCTAACTATCCGTTTACAACGTTAGAACCTAATTTGGGCGTGATGTTTAGCGAGGAAGCAGGTGGTCGGGACATTGTTCTGGCTGATATCCCTGGGATTATCGAGGGTGCTAGTCAAGGCAAAGGATTGGGGTATGAGTTTCTCCGCCACGTTCAAGCGAGCCAAGCCCTCCTTTTCGTCTTGTCGCTTGATGAACCTGTAATTTATGACGAGTCGCTCTCGGATCAAGAGAAAGCTCGGATGGTTTGGGATCAGTACCAGGTTTTACGCTCCGAGCTCAAAGAGTTTGATGAATCGCTGCCGGAACGCCCCACTGTCCTGAGCTTATCTAAATCAGAACTCTATAGTCCCGAGCTTGTTTCAGTGATCGAGAATGAGTTTAGACATCACCACAGTGAGATTCTGCCCTTTAGCTCTTTGACACGTCAGCACTTAGATACCCTCCAGCGTACACTTCGCGCTATTCTTTCCTAGAGTTTATCATCACTTGTTTTTGGACCGTTCACAGCGACAAGCGGCTTGGTAGGTTTGTTTTGACAATGGGGGATTTTGTCAGTGATTGGAAGAAAAAGGGTGGTTGTGGAAATGTAGATGATTGACAAAAAGCTAAGTTTTTTAGTGGACGGACTTTCTTCTAGTCTGAGGTAAGAGGGGGACTAGGAAGCTGTAGAATGGTTTTCTTCGCCGCTCCCAATTTTAAACAAAAAATGATCCGCGTCCTCACGTTCTATCCTTTTTGAATTGGAGGGGTGTCCGGGAGTTCTTTTCTTCACAGTTAGTTTTTTTCTATGTATCATTTTCGGATTGTTGAAAAGGGCTGACCATTTTTGATGTCTTTAGAATTTAATTAATTCCTGAAAAAATTTGCAGAAATAATATCTGCGAAGCCCATTAAATCTGGGAAAATGCTCAACGATGACTCTAAAAGTGGGTTCAGAGAAGGCATTGAGAAAATAGGAAATTGTGGATATTTTGTCTATTTTTCTTCACTTTGTGGAAAAAGGTGAGAAAAGGGTTTGAATTTTCTGTTAACTAGCTTTCCACCGACTCTTTTAAGCCCGAAAAATATAGATATCTAAAGATGTATTTCATCACAGAAATAAAAACCGCGTATATTGTGATTCAGCACACTTTCTCCGTGAAACGCGAGGAAAGGAGTTTTGTGACAAAGAGATTTTAAGATGTGTCTTTTCGGATTTTATTGTCGTTCTTCTTCTAAAAAAGGCTCAAAATAGCCTTTTCATGGGATTTCTCGCTTATTCGGATAGTCGTATTATGTATGGCTACTCTCAACTCGAGTAAAACTAGCAGAGATCATTGATATTTGCTAGCAAATAAAATTTGAATTTTTTGTTTATCTATCAATATAATTTTAGATAAATTACGTAAAACATTCGGAAGAGGGGAAGAAGAGCGAGAATCCTTGCCTGCACATACCAAGTAGCTAATAGAGGAGTCCAGAGAAGTTCTAGATGACCGATTTAGGCTGTTTTGGCACCCCTAACAGTAATGTGGGGTATCGAACGACAACCTTTTAGCTGCCCTCAAGGCAGCAATCTTGACTATTTTCATGAAAAATTTTCGGGAAAAATGACAACTTGAAAGTTTTATTGACCCGTCGCGTCGCAGAGGAGAGGCTCGAGACACCTCATCTGTTCGATTTGATATCTTTGTAGAGAATTTTTCTTCTTTTCGATAATGAATTATCCAGATTATGCGTTAATAGATTTACAAAAATGCGGTAAAAAACCATTGAAATTTCGGAAATATTGCAATAATAATGATGTCTTTATATTTAACAAAATATAAAGCGAAAATAAATCTTTTAAATCTGGAAAATAGCGACAGACCAACTTCTTTATTGCGGGAATACTTTTCAGAAAACTAGTGATATACTTGCTCCAAATGAACCTATGTGTCGCACAGCTCAGCCTTCTTCTTCCTCTATGCTAAACGGGGATGAGGTTTGTGTGCCAAATCCCCAAACGGGGATTTTTTAGTATTCTGGAGGCAAATGAAAAAAATTTATGATCACATCCAAGTAGAAGAAAAATGGCAAAAGTTTTGGGAAGAGGAGAACTTTTTCCAACAGACAGACGTTGTCCCGGCAGGTATGGAAAAAGACTACTTGCTCTTTGCCTTTGCCTATCCCTCTGGGTCTGGATTACATGTTGGCCACGTAGAATCCAAGACTGCTTTGGATATCTTAGCCCGATTCAAACGGATGAATGGGAAGCATGTCTTCTTTCCAGTAGGATGGGATGCTTTTGGCTTGCCGGCCGAGAACTATGCTGTTAAAACAGGTGTCCCTCCGGTGGTAACTACCAAGAATGCAATTGACACTTTCCGCCGACAGATCAAGCGGCTCGGCATATCTTATGACTGGGCAAACGAGATTGCTACAAATCACCCTGGCTACTACAAGTGGACCCAGTGGCTCTTCCTGAAGATGTACCAGAAAGGACTAGCTTACCGTGGGAAGGGAATGGTCAACTGGTGCCCTCAGGACCAGACAGTGCTGGCAAATGAGCAAGTAGTTAACGGCAAGTGTGAGCGCTGCGGTACCCAAGTCATCCAGAAAGAGCTGGAACAGTGGTACTTCAAGATCACTGAGTATACGGAGGAACTCATTTCCGGATTAGATCAGGTCGACTGGCCCAAGCCAACGAAAGAGCAGCAGCTCCACTGGATTGGCAAGAAAAATGGAATAGAGATCGAGTATCCAGTTGAGGGGACTGACCAAAGCATTATCTGTTTTACGACTCGGCCAGATACAAACTTTGGAGCGACCTTTATCGTTTTGGCTCCGGAGCACCAGTTTGTCAGAGATATCCTCGATAAAAAGATTCCTTTAACTGAAGAACAAGAAAAGCATCTCCCCAAGCTAGCTCGCTACGTCCAACAAACGGCTGAGAAAACTGAGTTAGATAGACAGGCTGAGGGGAAGCGTAAAACTGGTGTTTTTACGGGCTTTTATGTGCTTAACAGACTAAATGGAAAGAAGTTGCCAGTTTGGATCTCAGACTTTGTGCTTGCCGGCTTTGGAACTGGTGCTGTGGTGGGAGTTCCGGGTCACGACCTGCGTGACTTCCAGTTTGCCAGGACTTTCGACATTCCGGTGATCCGTGTGGTGGTCGGTCCTGATAAAAACGAAGGGGAGATCACTGACGAGTCTCAAGTTCAAGAAGAGGCGGGTCACATGATTAACTCCGAGTTCCTGAACGGCTTGGAGATCCATGAAGCAACCGAAAAAATGATGGACTTTCTTGAAGACAATGGATGGGGGAAACGCACAGTCAGTTACAAGCTCCGGGACTGGCTGATCTCCCGGCAAAGATACTGGGGTGCACCGATCCCTATCGTCTATGACCCTCAAGGGAATGCTCATCCGGTAAAAGAAGAGCACTTGCCCTGGATGTTACCCACTGACGTTGACTTCAAGCCTACAGGAGAGTCGCCTCTCAAAAGCTCAAAAGAGTTCTTTGAGCGAACAGAACGACTCTATGGTAAGGGGTGGACGCCTGAATGCGATACGATGGATACCTTCGTTGACTCGAGTTGGTACTATCTGCGTTATACAGACTCCCGGAACGAGAGTGCCTTTGCCGATAAAGAAAAGATGGCTAAACTCTTGCCCGTAGACATGTACTTGATTGGGCCGGAACACATCGTTCTGCACCTGTTGTACTCCAGATTTTTCACTAAGTTCCTCCGAGATGAGGGGTATCTCACTTTTGATGAGCCATTTATGAAGATGCGTCACCAAGGCATGATCCTGGGGCCGGACGGAAAGAAGATGAGCAAGAGTAAAGGCAATGTGATCACTCCTGATGAAATTATCGAAAAGTACGGAGCTGATACCCTCCGGGTGTATGAAATGTTCATGGGCCCGCTTGAGAGTGATAAGCCTTGGGATACCGGCAGCGTCATTGGCGTCTATCGTTTTCTGCAAAGGATTTATCAGCTTTACCAAACCGGTGTGACGGAAAAAGAAGCACCGGGACTTGTTTCCGCATTACACGCCACGATCAAAAAGGTGAGTGAGGACATCCCTGAGCTGAAGTTCAATACAGCAATTGCAGCCTTAATGATCTTCATCAATCAATGGGAAGAGAGCATAAAAAAGGCGAAAGTAGGCATAAATGCAGAAAACGCGAATGCTTTTTTGAAAATCCTTGCTCCGTTCGCACCTTTTTTGAGCGAAGAAATCTATCAATCGCTTAATTCAAGTGCTAAAAACCTCAAGAAGAGTGTCCATTACGAAGAATGGCCAAAGCATGACCCGAAACAATTAATTCAAGAAAAAGTAGTTGTCGTTATTCAGGTTAACGGAAAGCTGCGGGGAGAGGTCGAGATTCCTCAGGAGGATATTAATAACCAAGAGGTGGTAATTGCAGCAGCTACATCAAGTCCACAAGTTACAAAGTGGCTGGAAGGCAAGGAGATAGTGAAAGAAATTTACGTTGCCGGAAGAGTAGTCAACTTGGTGGTGAAGTAGCGTGAAACGTTACGCTTCTTGTAAGAAACCTGGCATAGACTCGACTTTATGCCAGGTTCTTTTTTTGAGTCATTTGACTCCTTCCTTCCAGAGAGAAATATCACCAGGCTTTGTTTAGGGATAGGGATTCTGGGCGTCCTTGGTTTTGCGACAGCCCTGTTTCTGGTGTTCTTGGGAAGTAGGGAAGCTCAGTCGCTAGAACTCGAATTAAGTACTCCTCAAGCTTCTCCCATCCAGTCTATTTTGTCCTCGCCAGTAACTCTCTCTGTTCCTCAAAGCTCTCAATTCCCAGACTCGAATAGGCAAGGAAAAGTTTCCGTGAACACAGATGATCTTGAGGCCTTGATGGAGTTGCCTCTGATTGGCGAAAAAAAGGCTCAAAAGATTATTGATGGTCGTCCATACTCCTCAATTGAAGAATTCTTCCAAACGAATGGTTTTGGAGAGAAGACGAGGCAGCAACTTCAAAATCTTATAAAACTTTGAGTTTAAAATGATTGCTTCATACATATTAATAACAAATCTTTTATTGCAAGAATATAAAAATAACCAAAGTAGTCTGGTGATGAACGAATCGGGAATTAGAGAAAAAGTCGAAGTTAGAGCTGAAAAGCATGAAGTAAACACGAATCAGGCTACATCTTTCAAGACTTATCCACTACAAGTAGTCACAGCCAATAGTAGGCAGCAGGTACCAGATAGAAGAGCCGATAACAGCCTTGGGAATAGCAATAAACACCCTTCTTCTGACAAAGGGGTAATGAGTCAAAATGTATTGATTAAACAAACAAAACCTATTTTTTCACACAAGAGTGATTGGGGCTTTTTTCTCCGACCTGCTTTTTTATGTTCTGTGGAGGAAAGGAGAGGGTTTTTTCAAAGATTACTGGAACCCTATCTGATAAGCGACTCCTCCAATCTGGTGATGGGTCTAGTCTTCGGAGGAGGGCAAAACCTGGAAAAATCATTTAAAAACCAGGTTAGAATCGCAGGATTAAGCCATGTCTTGTCAGCATCAGGGTCGAATGTTTCGCTAGTTCTCTTGATTAATTCGCCCTTTATTCGTAGAAAGTTCGGGTCACTTTTCACACTACTGACAAGTATTCTTGCAGTGAGCGTATATCTCTCGATAGCAGGATGTACTGCGCCTCTTTTTAGAGCTGCAATCTCTGCTATCTTAGCCTTACTTGGTCACTCCCTCTGGAAAAGGAAGATATCCCAGGCTTGGCTCTTGGGCATCACTGGTGGAGTCATGTTATTAATTTCTGCAGATTACCTCACAGATGTTTCATTTCAGCTTTCTATGGCCGCCACTTATGGCCTTTTAGCCAGTACCAAATTGTTCCCCGATAAATCAAGAGATTATCTTGATGATTCAATCTCAGGGATAAAACACGGATGCTATCACTCAACAGTAGCGAGTGATAGTTTTTCTCGAGTACTATCTGGAATGACTATATTCACGAACTATTTGCGAGGATGGGTTTTGGCTGCTATGCGTACAACATTAGCAGTACAGCTTTTTACACTGCCAATTGTAATTGGCAATTTTCATCAATTGTCAATTTTAGGAATTGTCAGTAATGTAGCTATCGTTTGGGTAGTCCCATTGTTAATTGCAGTAACTCTTCTCACCATTTTTTGCAGTTTCTTTCATTTTTCGCTCTTCGCTGTGTTATTTGGTCACCTTACAAACTATCTTTCCAATTTCTTTATTTCCACGACACGGTTCTTAGGAAGCCACCAAAGTTTTTTGCTTCAGTTATCAGAATCACAAACAACTTGTCTTCTTTTGATCTATTTTGTCCTTCTTTTGGTGTATTTCGTCTGCATTTTAAGTAGACGAAAACTGAATAAGAAGGGTGAAAGGTACCTTTGTCGTTAAACAAGGCACTCTTAATAATCGGCGGGGGATGCTTATTGCTGATCTTGGTAGGGACACAACTGTTGAGTCGGTGGCCAGATAATCAGCTCCACCTCATCTTTTGTGACGTGGGACAAGGCGACGGAATCTTAGTGATCTACCGTTTTACCGAGATTCTAATCGATAGCGGACCAGATCAAACTATTACTGATTGCCTTGCCAGGCATCTTCCGCCTGGTGATAAAACACTCGAGATGGTGATCGCAACTCACCCTGATAAGGATCATATCGGTGGTTTTCCAGCCGTTTTTCGCCATTACAGAGTCTCCGATCTGTTTTTGATCGGAATCGGTAAGCCTACTCGAGATTTTTCGGAGTTCAGGCAGGCTGTACTTCAGTTGCTCTCTCGAGGAAGTAAAGTACATCTCGGGCGGGCTGGGCAGCAGTTTGCTGTTCATGGCAAGTTTCAAATGACAATCATTTCACCTCAAGTAGAGACCGGGACTCTTGAGCTCTTCACTGAGCAGAAAACCGAAGAACAGTTATCGGCCATTTACCGCCAACAGGAGGCTGAACACAAGTCCATAAATGACGAATCAATCGCTACTTTTCTTCAAGTAGGCCATTTTAGAATTCTACTCATGGCTGACATCGAGAAGCCTGGGGAGTTGGCACTCACCAGACGCCAAGTGTTAGGGAAAGTAGACATCCTAAAAGCTGGGCATCATGGCTCAAAAACAAGCACGACAGTGCCATTTTTAGCCGAGACGCAACCCGAATATGTTGTCATTAGTGCCGGGAAAAATAATAGTTACGGACATCCACATCAAGAGGTCCTGGACAGGTTGGCCATCCCTCAGACTAACATTTTTCGAACAGATCGAGACGGCGACATTGAGTGGATAAGTAACGGCACAAGTTTTCGATGGAAGACACAGCATTGAGAATGAGAAACCGCATTGGCTTTCACTCTTTTTGGGTCTTGTTTGTTAAGGAGCAGTTTATAACATTTTTACGACTCTTTTAATGCGATTGCAAGAGGCAATTTTAAGATAAGAATAATACCCAAAACTAAGATATCTCAAATGCATAAAACAGCGGTTTTAGGGGTCGTTTTAGGTGTCAAAGTGACGAAAATTTTGTGCCTAAAATGTGTTTTCTGAGTATAAAATTTTTATCTTAAAAGCAGCATTTTAATGTATGTCATTAAAATTAAGAGGGTAGTAAATGTACTCAAAAATATTTGGCTTTTTTTCGCTGTTTTAACGGGGTACAATATCTCGGCATGAACTCAGTCACTTCTCAAATCACTAAAGTCCTTCACACCAGCATCCGCAAAGTTACTCAGATAGAGAACATCAATCCGGAGCTGGAGAAACCAGCCGATTCTGACCATGGCGATTACAGCTCAAACTGTGCGATGGTCCTCTTTAAGCAGCTACCTACTGAACTGAAGGATCGTTTTCGCAACCCCCGGCAATTAGCGGAAGAAATCGTCTCGGAACTCCATCAGCAGATCTCCGAGTCAATTGTGAAGGAAGTTTCTGTAGCAGGTCCCGGTTTTATTAACTTCAGACTAAGTGACGCAGCTTTACTTAGTTATCTGCAACAAGTCGTCGGTCAGGACTGGAGTGCTCTCAAGGTTACCTCGCCAGAAGAGTCCACGGCAATCGTAGAGTACTCTTCACCTAATATTGCTAAGCCTTTTACCGTTGGACACCTTCGCTCGACCATTATTGGTGATGCAGTGGCCAACCTTCTCCAAGCAGCTGGCTGGCAGGTCTTCCGCGACAACCACCTCGGCGATTGGGGGACACAGTTCGGGAAGCAGATCTATGCCTATTTGAATATTCCCTTGGACCCTTCTGGGCAGCGCAGTAATGAAGATATCTTGAATAGCTCTTCGGCGCCGGTCAAAGAGCTGGTTCAGCTCTATGTGGAGTTTCACAAACAAGCAGAAACTCATCCGGAAATTGAGGAGGAGGCCAGAAGCTGGTTTAAGAGACTTGAAGACGGTGATCAGGAAGCACGCCGCATTTGGCAAAAATGTGTTGATTGGTCCCTTAAGGAGTTCCAGCGCATTTATCAACGACTTGGAGTCCACTTCACTGAAAACGACGGACGCGGGTATGGAGAGTCATTCTTTGAAGATAAGATGGCACCAGTGATCGCGGAACTGAAAGAGAAAAAGCTGCTCCAAGAAAGCGAAGGAGCACAGCTGGTTTTTCTAGAAGAAGAACACCTTCCACCATTGATGGTGATCAAAAAAGACGGCGCAACGCTGTACGCGACCCGGGACTTAGCTACTGACAAGTTCAGAAAAGAAAATGTCTCTCGGTACGGAAAGCACCCGGTCGTGATTAACGAAGTCGGAGCAGAGCAGTCTGAGTACTTTCAGCAGCTCTTTGCCGTGGAGTACAAACTGGGCTGGTATAAGCCTGGTCAGAGAGTCCACGTCAAACACGGTCTCTACCGTTTTCAAGATCGAAAGATGTCCACCCGGAAAGGGAACACGATCTGGTTGGAGGACGTCCTGGATGAAGCAGTCAAACGCGCCGACGGAAGCGAAGAGATTGGAATAGGTGCGCTCAAATGGAACGACTTAAAACGGAGTGCTCATCTGGATATCATTTTTAACTGGGATGAAATATTGGCTATGGATGGCAACTCCGGGCCATATATGCAGTATGCCTACGCCCGCTGTCTTTCTATCTTCCGTAAAGCAGAGCAGGGGGTGGAACAGGCAGTTGCTCAGTCATTCCCGGCTGCAGCAAATCCGGAACGGCAGCTGCTCAGAAAGTTAACTCAGTATCCCGAGGTGATTCAACGCGCCGCGCAAGAGTATGCACCTCATCACATTTGTACGTATCTCTTTAGTCTCGCCCAGGAGTTTAACAGCTTCTACCACCAGGCTCCGATTCTAAAGGCAGAGAGCGAGCCCCTCCGCCAACTTCGCCTCCAGCTTACTCAAGCTGTCGGCAATACGATCCAGCACGGGTTGCAGATTTTGGGCATCCAGACGCTTGATCGTATGTAACAAGGCGGAGCTGAGTTACAATACAGCCGTATGATTTCCTACACTAAAGACGTTTTGCCCTCAGGATTAACGATTATTCGCGTGCCGATGCCAGCAGTAGAGTCAGTGACTGTATTGGCCCTAGTCAACGTTGGTTCTCGATACGAAGAGCCTCGTCTGTGGGGCATCTCACATTTTTTGGAACACATGGTTTTCAAAGGAACGGAGCAATACCCTGATGCGCAGTCGTTGGCGGCAGCCGTTGATGCCATTGGTGCCAAATTTAACGCTTTCACCAGTAAGGAGTACACCGGCTACTACGTCAAAGCGACCAGCAAAGGGTTGGACTTGGCACTGAATGTCGTCTCAGACATGCTTCTGACACCCAAGCTGCGTCAGGAAGACATTGATCGAGAGAAGGGCGTCATCATTGAAGAGATCAACATGTATGCAGATATGCCGGCCAGTCACATCGCGACTCGTTTTGAGCAGCTCGTTTATAACGAAAAAACGCTCGGACACGACATTATCGGTACCAAAGAGACTGTCTCCGCATTTACCACGGCAGACTTCCAAAACCACCTCCACACATGGTACGGACGCCATAATATTGTACTCATTCTCTCTGGTGATGCCCAGGCAATTCAACAACCTCAGCTTCTTGAAAAAGTTGATCAACTTTTCCAAAAAGGGGATTCAAAGCAACGACTGGTCACAAACCCGGCAGAGCACTATGGAGAACAGCCGTTAACTGATCGTCAACTGTTAGTCGAACACCGAACTACTGAACAGGCCCATTTTGTGTTGGGTTTTCCGGCGCTCCGGCGGACAGATAAACGTCGGCCAGCCTTATCAGTTTTGAATGTTCTTTTAGGTGGCAACATGAGCTCGCGACTCTTTTCGGAAGTGAGAGAGAAACGAGGGCTGTGCTACTACATCCACTCTGATGTCGATTTTTACCACGATGCCGGTCTTTTTGGTGGATCAGCCGGTGTAGACCCTAAACGCGTCGAAGAAGCCGTTACAGTGACTTTGGAAGAGTTTTTTGCATTGGGTGACGGATCAAAACCGGTTACCGAATCAGAACTGCAACGCGCCAAAGACTACATCACCGGTAAGTTTGTCCTGGATCTCGAAGACAGCGAAAGCGTCGCTCAATATTTTGGAATGAAGCAGTTATTACAGGGCGAAGTAGAAACCCCGGACCAACTGCTCAAAAGATATATGGCAGTGAGCCTGGATGAAATCAACCACCTTGCCCAAGAAATCTTACTTCCGGACCATCTTCGTTTTGCAGTCATCGGACCATTTGAGGACAAGAGCAAGTTTGAAGGAGCAATCGCCCAAGCGAAGAGTAAGAAAACAAAAAAATAGTTCTCTCGCAAGAGTGAAGGAGGCAGATTATGGCAATGCAACGCAGCGCCGTTTTAGTAAAACCAGATGGACTTCAACGAGGTCTGATCGGTGAGATCATTAGCCGCTTTGAGCGCAAAGGCTTAAAACTGGTCGGCATGAAGATGACGTACTTGAGCGATGACCAACTCAGCCGCTGGTATGTGGAACACAAAGACAAACCATTTTTCAAGGATCTCAAAGCGTTCATGAAAACCCACCCGGTAGTGGCCATGGCTTGGGAGGGGATCGAAGCAATTCCGACCATTCGCAAGCTGGTAGGCAGCACTTCCGGTCGGGAAGCTGAGGGTGGTTCAATCCGGGGCGACTTCGCCATGAGTAAACAGCACAATCTGATCCATGCCTCCAGTTCCGAGGGTGATGCGGAACGCGAAATCGAGATTATCTTTGGCAAAGATGAACTGTTTAACTACGAAACCGTTTTAGACGCTGCAATTTACAGCGAAAAAGAGCGGTCAGAGTAAGCTTGGCGGAAACGATCATACTACGTCAATAAAGAAAGAGCGGCCCAGACGGTCGCTCTTTTGTTATCTCTCAAATATGTGCTCTCAGGGGGAATCGAACCCACATCGGAAGTTCCGGAAACTTCTGTTCTATCCATTGAACTATGAGAGCTGCAGATGGGAATTATAGCAGCACCAAGGCAGAGAAATTTGCTTTACCTGGTACCAGAGAGTTCTTTAAGATCAGCGATAAAGCGAAGTTTTTTGGCTTCCTGCATACCGCCTCCACCCCAACGTCGGTTTTCAAACTCAATGATGACTGCCATGATCCTGATATCTTCGATGGACCACTTGAGTGTATCCCGACCAGTAACCTTGGGTTTGAGAACCTGCTCAAACATATCTTCGTAAATCTTTATACCGTTCAGAATTTGATCGACGACGGAGTTGGCAAGATACTCGTTTTTGTCCCCTGAAAGGGTAATATTCCGGCTCGCCGCGCGTTGGATCACAAAACCTTCGGCCCAGTCCAACAGCTGAGGAAGCAGCTGTGCATACTTTTCCGACTTAAAATTAGGCAAGCGCCCGGTCCCAAAAAGACTCTCTTCAGAATCATCCTCTTTGGCGGATTGCTCCTCAGGAGCAAGCGGGTATTGGGTGAACAAAAAGCGCAGGTCAATGTGTTGCCCTTGGGCTTGCCCTTTGATCTCACTCAAAGGAGTATGCAACAACAGGAAAGCAATTCGACTAATTTTTTCGGCAGTGACCTCTATGCCTGTTTTTCGAACAGCCATGGTCAACAGAGTAGTCAGCGTTTTTTCTCCTTCTTCCTGGGTCACACACTGCTGGGCAAACGCATAGAGAGCATCTAGTTGCAGATAGGGCAGGATGTCGATAGTGTTGAAGTATCGTTCGTCCCCAGTGGCTCCGAGGTCCGAAAGGTAACTTTTGACCTCAGGATTGCGTTCGATTAACTGGTCAAGCGGATGTTGGAATGGGCGGATAGCCTCTTCGAGATCAGGGAGTGTAGAAGGCAAATTCACGCCCGCCACTTCAGACCACAACAGCCAGCGAAGCTCAAGGTCTTCATTCACCCCTTCTCTAGACAGACGCTCGAGTTCAAACTGGATGAGTGG
Source organism: Patescibacteria group bacterium (assembly GCA_019454415.1). Lineage (GTDB taxonomy): Bacteria > Patescibacteriota > Microgenomatia > UBA1400 > PJMF01 > UBA924. The sequence continues at coordinate 23,635 of JACFOI010000002.1, forward strand.
GTGAATCGAAAAAAGCGGAGTCTCGCCGAGTTGGGCCGCGATCTCTTCCCAAGTAAATGCCGTTACCTTACCTTCCTCCACTTGGAGAAGAGCCTTCTGAGCAAGTTGAAGGGCAATCACATACAGTCCAACTTCTTTAACCAGAGAAGGATGTCGATCCGCCGCCAGTGCCTGCAGCTGATTCTTTTCTTCAAGGATACGAGTCAACTCCAAACTGCCAGCCATGGACATCCCGAGCTGATTGAGTTCAAACAACCGACGAAACTCTTCCATGTACTCATTGGCCAGAACTCCGATTTGCTGCTGGCGAGCGCGGTGCTCTTCTAGGGCAGGAGAGTACTCACGGGCGAAACACAAAAAGTTCAATGCTTGCCAAACTGCTAGAGTGCGCAGGTGAGCGGAAAAGAGTGACTCTTGGTCTGGGCTGATCTGTTTTTCAATATTAAGATGAGTAATGATGTCTTTCAGCATAACGGCGCATTATACCAATACAGGAAATGAAGGCAGACTCTTGAAGTGATGACACAACCGTGGCCACAAGGGTGTCCCCACCAGGAATCGAACCTGGATTTAGGGTTTAGGAAACCCTCGTTCTATCCGTTGAACTATGGGAACGTCTCTTTGCCATCCAACAGTTCGTTGTTATGTCGGGGACGCCGGACTCGAACCGGCGACCTCTGCGTCCCGAACGCAGCACTCTAGCCATCTGAGCTAGTCCCCGAGAAAAGCACTCCGTAGTATATCAGCCTCATGGAAGTTACTTCAGCTCAATTGCGTATAAGTTGGGGAATTGGGTGCTCCCCAGCGAGGTTAGGGTTAAAACTCGACTTCCATCTGGCCAGGGGTAGATAAAGTTGACGTCAAATGGTCCTGAGTAGACGGCTGTCCGATTGGTGTTGTCGTACTCGATCAAGTAAATCGAGCTGCCGTCCGTAAAAAGCAAGTGCTTAGAGTCAGGGAACCACTGGATCCCCTGGCTATACAGCGAGGAGTAGTAACGGGCAAAGTTATTTGCAGTTTGGGCGGAAGTGGTGGCACTCATCCGTAGGAAGCTACTGGGGGAAGCAACCAGAGTTTTCGCAGGGGAGGCCAGGTCATCGGCCAGCAGAATTTTGCCAAACTCAGCAGCTGCCGAGCTGGTCGCAATCTCCAGATAGTCAGAACGGTTAGAGATAACATCGACTCGGAAGTTGCGATCTTCCTCACGATCATAGACATAGGTAGAGCCTGGTTGAATCGTTCGCGCTTGGGGCTGAGTGTTAGCAGCTGGTAGCGGTGGCACTAAGTTGTCGGGAATGACGGCCGTAGCAGTGGCCGTGTAGAGGATCTTCTTTTTATCCGGAGAAAGATAGACATTGGTGGCACTCTTGCTGGCAACTTCCAAGATTTCCGGAGGAAACTTGCTCAAGTACTGCCGTTCCCGGACATACAACTCGTACTCCCACTCGCTCAGGATATCCTTTTTACGAAAGCCGACGTCGGGGAGAGTCCCCAAGATACTTTTCTTGTTGAGGTCGAGTAACACCTCATGTCCATTGGTGCTGAGAATAACTTGGCTGTTATCCGGAGACCAAATGAACTGGGCATTTTCCAGGTCAAACCCACTGGCTTCTTCAGTAATCTGTCGTGGTTCGCGCTGAGAGTTAAGAAGTGATGCAGACAAATCCAAGATGTAGAGGCCATTTCTATTTTTGGCGGAGGCTGAGGCAGTGTAGTAGATCAACTTCTCACCGTCCGGTGAGGGGGAGATATTGTGCACGCCTGTGTAGGTTAATGGCGTTAAGCTCGGGACCAGCTTGAAAAGCTGGGCATTTGTCTGAACGACTAACTCCGGCTGGAGGTGGAGGTTTTTTTTCCAAGGATAGTAGCCATCTCTGCTGATCTCAACCTCGTAGTCTCCGGGTTCCATGTAGAAGGTATCATCGGTGGCTCCAATCAACTTGCCATTTACGATCACTTCAGCACCAGTCGGGAAAGAGTTTGCCGCCAAAAGACCAGTGGAGCGCATGGGGGGTTGCTCTGGGGAAAATGAGAAACGGTATCCTTGGGCAAAACGGATCGCCACCAACGACCCTGTAATAATCAATAGGGCAGAGACGAGTGTGTAGAGAACTCGAGTATTGATCGAAAAGCGCACGAAACTATTGTATCATCTGGCGAAGGTCATGCACACTTCCTGGTTAAGCTCTCTCTCTGACTATATTGGTATTGATCTGGGCACTTCCCAGGTGCGGATTTGGGGGAAGCAGGTCGGCTTAGTGGTAGATGATGCCAGTGCCGTTGCCATAGACACCCGCAGCCAGAAAGTTTTGGCCGTTGGCCGGGAAGCAGTAGAGATGGCGGGGCGAGTAAGCAAGCAGATCCAGATTGTGAACCCGGTTTCGCCGCAAGGGATAGTCGACACAGAGATCGTCATCGCCATGTTGCAGGCGATGATGCGGAAAGTCTTCCGCTTGGGCCTTTTTTTTCGTCCAGTGATGATGGTCTCTATTCACTCCCATCTGGGAGATCCTGAACGGCAGACACTCGTCGAGTTGCTATTAAGAGTAGGGGCCAGAGAAGTGTATATCGTGGATGAAGTACTGGCCGCTGCTATCGGAACTGGAGTGCCAGTCGCAGATGCTTCCGGCAGCTTATTCCTGCATATTGGCGCCGGAGTAACCGAAGCTGGCATGATCTCCCTCGGATCGGTGGTGACGTCTAAAGTCAGCCGTTTTGCTGGTCAGACCATGACGAAAAGCGTTCAGCAGTTTCTCAAAGAGCAGTACGGTTTAGCGGTCGGTTTTAACCGAGCTGAAACCTTGAAACGCCAGCTACTGGGTTCTGGTGGAAGAGTTTCTCGACAGGTGCGGGTGGCAGGCCAGTCCGTAGATACCAAGTCTCCCACTGAAGTACTAGTAGACGTCAGCTTGCTCGTTAGTTTACTGGAGCCGGTGGTGGAAGAGTATGTGGAGTTGACTCGGCAGCTATTGGAAAAAGTACCGCCTGAGCTGGCGCAAGATGTGCTTGATAAGGGAATGCTTCTCTCAGGAGGTGGAGCAAAGTTGGTCGGGCTGTCAACGCGCTTAAGCCAAAAATTAGGTTTTCCGGTTTCCGTGGTAGATGATCCATCCAATGTGGTGATTTTGGGAATCAGCCAAATTCTGTCAAACTTACGTTTATTTACGGAAAGTATCGGCTATAGACACCGCGGATAGTAGTATTGAGGGTTAGTTATGAAAATGCATCAAAATATACATAGAGATATCAATATAGAAATTAGTAGTCTATTTAAGCTTAATATTTTTAGAGAATCAAAAGCTAAATTAATAGATCAATATATTTCTGTAATTATCAAAAATGATCAAGCAGAAAAGAGCACCCAAAAGGGTACCAGTGCTGTTCCTCCTTTTTTAATTTTCACTCCCAATCCCGAACAGATCGTGCTGTCCCATACAGACCCACATTTCCTGGCAGCTCTGCAATCAGCCGACCTGTTGGTGCCGGATGGTGCTGGGGTAGTCACTGCCAGTGTGCTTCTGGCTGCATTTGGGAAGGCGGGGTCCATTCAGGAACGTATCACGGGCATTGATTTGCTACAAACCATTTTGAAAAGTTTTCCGGCCACCAAAGTAGCTATTATTGGTGGCAGAGCTCCGCATGCAGCCTATGGAGTGGCTGATCACCTAAACATAGACTCCAAGTCGATCCCCTGGCTACCTGCTTATCGGGATGTCCAGTCACCAACTGCGGAAGAAGAGGCGGCTGTAGAACAGTTTCTAAAGTCTGAAAGGCCGGAAGTGGTCTTCGTCGCCTTTGGCGCACCTTTTCAAGAGTATTGGTCACTTCGGCACAAAGCGCTTCTTCAAAAGTATGGAGTAAGACTAGTGTTGGTGGTGGGAGGTGCCGTAGACGTTTTGAGTGGCAGACTCAAACGAGCTCCAAAATTGGTACGACTTTTAGGGCTCGAATGGCTATTTCGCTTGTTTCAGGAACCTTGGCGGTGGAAAAGACAACTTCGTTTGGGCACCTTTATACGGTTGACCGTTGGGGAGTTATTCAGCACAGCGTAGTGACTTATTCCTCGCTCATCTCTTCGTCACCAGCATTCATTCCTAGAAGCCAGAGTACTGCTTCTTTTTTGTAACGGCGATCACCCCGGGAGTTAATCCGGATTGCCGGGAGTTTCCCGCGTTTTCCCCAGCGTTTGATCGTCAAGGGAGAGACGCGGAGCAGGTCAGCCACTTCACGCACAGTCAGCAGGTCGGGGAGGTTGTTGACATCAAGCTTTTGGGCATCGTCAAAACGGCCGGTCTTGCGCTGCTGATCATCCGTGAGGGTGGTAGATGATGGAAATGAGGACGAGCGGTCCGTCATAGGACTCCTTACAAAAAGATACAACTAGCATTTACCAACTGAAAGCAGTCGAAACTGTTTCATACTCAAAGTAGCAGAGTGTAATAAAGTAGGTCAACAGGCAAAACAGAGGAATCTATTTTCCTTTGTTCCACTTCGCATGATTTATTCCTACGAAATGATGTTCAGCAAGGTAAAGAAAAGTACAATTCCGCCCTTTCCACACCAGAAACACAACAATAGCCCATAGTTTTTTTAGAAAATTTGGCAATTTTTCTAATCGCACGTCGAAGTCCTATAGCATTTCGATGCTGCGCGAAAAAAGAAAAATGGGGATAACAAAACACCGCTCCTTGCGGAGCGGTGTTCTTGCTTCAAGTGAAGAGACCAAGTTACTTGATCTCGACGACACAGCCAGCCTCTTCCAAGGTTTTCTTGGCAGCATCTGCGTCTTCTTTCTTGACGTTCTCGAGTACTGGTTTAGGAGCAGACTCGACGAAAGCTTTTGCTTCGGCTAAGCCGAGCTCTGGCTTCAGGGTGCGGACAGCTTTAATTGCACCGATTTTGTTAGCACCACCATCTTTCAAGATAACGGTGAACTCGGTTTGCTCTTCAACAGCCTCACCAGCAGCACCAGCGGCTGGCATAGCGCCTGCCATCATCATAGGAGCGGCAGCGCTGACACCGAACTCTTCTTCCAGGGCTTTAACGAGCTCTGAAACTTCGATCAGAGTTAATTCCTTAACGGAATCAACGATTTTTTGAACTTTATCTGACATAGTTTTCTTTCTGTACTCAGTCTTTTTCGAGGAAAAAGGACTCCTCCGACTGAGTTGAATCAATTATTTATTCCTTTTTCTGGGCAATCGCATTCAAAGCGTAGACTAAGTTTCGTGGACCAGCATTGAGGACATTGACCATACCGGTTGCTGGTGACTTGAGCACCATTAGCAACTTGGCGATCAGCTCGTTCTTGCTTGGTAACTTACTTAGTTCGACGACTTCATCCTCAGAGAGGACGCGATCATCCATGTACCCTTTTTTGATGGTTAACTTCTCGTTTTTCTTCTGGAAATCGAAAAGTACTTTTAACGGAGCGACCGGGTCAGTGTAGCTGAAGATCGCTGCATTCATACCATGCAGGGCGTCACTCAGCTTGCCTTTACCGACAGCTAAATCAATCAGGGTATTCTTGGCAACCACCATCTCACCACCGGCTTCTTTGATCTTAGAACGAAGCTCAACCTGTTGGTTGACACTGGTTCCGGAGAAGTCAGTAATAACGATGGACTGTGCCTTGGTTGCTTTCTCGGTCAGAGAGGCAACTAGAGTTTGATTCTTTGCGTTTGGCGTAGATCTCACCCCCGTTCCAATATCGTTTCTCCCGAAAAAAACGTTGCCGTTTCAATGTTTTATAACCAAAGGAGAAGGGTGGCGATGTCGCCGGAAACTGTGGTATCGCGATACCGCGGTATCACAGTGAGTGTCTCTCCTCGGCGTGTCTTCTAGGCGGAAGTTCGGGCTTCTGCCATGCACGCTGTCTTTGGATTCGGGAATTATAGCATATTCTCAAGAGCTTTTCTCATTTTCCTGCCACCATCACCTTGCCACCAAAAAGCCTCTCCGTAGAGAGGCTTTGAGTTCAATACATAAGACGAGTGGTTACTCGACCTCAACTTTGACGCCAGGGCTCATGCTGGAAGCGACCACCAAAGAAAGGAGCTTGCCTTTCAAGGACTTGACCAAGGTGTTGACGTTCTCGACAAGGGCGTCGGTGTCCATGGAGTTCTTGCCAATCCGGACGTGCATCAGGGGAGCTTTTTTCTCCGTCTTGATGGTCACGGTGCCTGCCTCAAGCTTTTTTTGAGCAGCTTCGGGATTAGGGGTCAATGTGCCGTTCTTGGGGTTTGGCATTAAGCCTTTTGGACCCAAGACAGGGGCAAACTTGGCGAGCTTTGGCATAAAGGAAGGATGGGCGACCAAGACATCAAAGTCGAGCTGTCCCTCAGCGATTTTTGCCAGGACTTCGTCAGAAGCAACAGCCACCCGTACTGACTTACCCGTTGAATGGGGGAGAGTCAGAGGGACACTAATGCCGGCTTCGCGGACAACTGCGTGGGCAGTGATGGTGCCGTCAAACTTTGTGTAGGACAGCTTCTTAACCAACTCAATTGCGGCTTTTGGCGCATACTTCTTGGTCTTGTCCACTTGGGCGCGGACAGCCACGTATTTGCCACTACGAACCCGACTTGCAGCTTTTTTCTTCTTCGGCTCTTCTGCAGGTGCAGTCTCAGTAGCCTCGACAGAAGCAGCTGTAGCTTCGGGATCGGCAACGATCTTGATTTCGTCAGTTGAAGAGATAACTCCGGTGTTTCGTTTAGCTCCCATAGTACTCCTTAGACAATCTCCACACCCATGCTACGAGCAGTGCCCATAACGGTGTTCATCGCCATTTCTAAATCCTTGGTGTTCAAGTCAGGCAGTTTTTCTTGTGCAATAGCTTTGACTTGCTCTTTGGTCAGCTTGCCGACGGTGTTGCTGCCGGGGGTCTTACTTCCGGATTGCAGTTTCAGCACCTGCTTGATCATGGCAGAAACTGGTGGCAACTTGAGGACAAACGTGAATGAACGGTCCTCAAAGACGGTAATCTCAGCAGGAATGATTTGACCTTTTTTGTCTTGGGTCTTGGCATTGTACTGCTTCAAGAAGTCCATCATGTTAATACCAGCTTGTCCCAGGATAGGACCAACTGGAGGTGCAGGAGTTGCAGTTCCCGCTGGTAAGTTTAGCTTTAAGACGTTAACGACTTTCTTCGCCATAGCTCTCCTTAAAGAGGGTCTTTTTTTCAAGTTATATACGTACGACGTTTGAGAGGGGATAAAACAAGACGACTGCTCGTCAAAAAGGTTGTGTTATCGCCCCGTTTCTTCTTCGTGTGGGACTTGTTAGCCCGAACAAAATCAAACGTGCTCCCTCAATATTTAGGCTCCCGAGGTGTGGAGAAACTGAATTATAGCACAACTTAGACTTTTTGAACCTGGAGGAAGTCCAGCTCGACGGGAGTCTCACGGCCAAAGATACTAACCAAGACTTCCACCTTGCCTTTACCTTCGTCGATAGACTTGACGGTACCCAAGAAGTCGTTGAAGGGTCCATCCACGATCCGGACGGCTTCGCCTTCGACGTAGTCGGCCTTGTACTGTGGAGTACCTTGCTTCATGTACTTCTGGATAGCTTGAACTTCATGCTTGGGAAGCGGGGTGGGCTTGTTACCGATACCAACAAAGCCAGTCACACCTTGAGTGGTGCGGACGGCCAGCCAAGCATCATCAGTTAACTCAAGCTTTACCAGCATGTAACCAGGGAAGATCTTTTCATTGATCGTTTTGCGTTGACCACGTTTAATCTGGATTTTCTCCTGAACAGGAATCAAAACTTCCAGGATCTGACCAGTCAGGTTAAGGGTTTGGGTACGCTGCTTCAGGGTTTCTGCAACTTTGTTCTCATGTCCTGAGTAGGTGTGAACGACATACCAGCGAGCTTTAGGGTTTTCCGCCTCAGAGATGATGACGTGATTGGGCGTGGAAACCTTCACTTCCTGAATGTCAGGAACTTGAATTGGACCGGTTGGGATGTTGTTGTTATCTGTCATATATGTTGCTTTTTCAGCCGATTAAGAAGGTCATTAATCGAGTAAAAATAAAATCTAAGAAACCAATATAAATACCGACTGCAATACTTACCGAAATAACCAACAGCGTTTTTTGGATGGTTTGCTGACGATCTGGCCAAGTGACTCGTTGGAGTTCCTGGCGAACTTCGGTCAGGTATTTTACCACTGGTAAGGTTCGGGTACCCTCAGACATTAGGCAGCTATTGTATCAGTTTCAGGGCAAATTACCAAGGTACGAACTATGGTTTGGCCCGATCTGGCGGTATTAGACAGTAGGAGGTGTCTCTGGTGGTTCCTTCGAGGGTTCTGATTGAGCCGTTGAAGAAGAAGATGGTGGGGGCGTCTGCGCAGACTGCTCTGTCCCTGGCATATTCTCCAGCACCTTTCGCTCACGGAGGCGGTCCATCATTGAAGAAGTCGGTGAAGATGGGCTTGGTGGTGTAGGCGTCGGTGAAGTCGACGAAGGTACTGATGAGGGCGAGGTCGTCACTGATGGAGCTGCTGAGGACTCAGAAGCCTGTGTTTTCAGCGCATTAATCTTTTTCTGCAGATCATCCTCATATGCTGTCTTTGGTGGTTCTCTGCGAGCTTGGATAACAGTGGGAGGGCGATTGCCCGTCCGGCCAAGCACTGCAAAGATCAGTGCCAAGATGAACAAGACCAATCCGACGGCAACGGCAATAACGGGCAAGGAGATTCCTCTGGCTTGCATGTCGGCAAAGAACTTGCTTAAGAAAGATTGAGATGGATTGGTCTCCGGTCGTTGATCAAGTAAAGAAGGAGAAGCAGTCGGAGAGACTGATGACAGTGGACTACTGCTTGGTCGGACTGAGGCTGAGGCAGTGGGAGACTCGGTTGGCACCACTTTGACTTCACCTTTTTCGCCAGCGAGGCCTGTCTGGCTACCCTTACTAATAACACCGGCCGTGGCAGCGGAGCAGCTCAAGCTACTCGGATTGGTAGCTAGGCGGCAGGCACCTTGGTAACAGCGCAGGTTAACGGCACAGTCTCGATTAGAGCTGCACTCTTTATTACAGCTCTGGACGACATTGCTGGCAATCGTACTTGAGGGAGCAGAGCAGGTGGAGCTGTCCGGATTATCCGGGCGGCGACACTGATTGAAGAAACAGGTATATCCAGACTGACACTCAGTACTATCGGCACAGTATTGGTTACAGCTACTTAGGTTACTAGCGCCACCTACACCATTATCGGCATTAAAGGTGACCAGCAGGACGTTGTTGCTCTCATTAGACTCGGCATATGCACTACGCGAGTCTGTAGTCATCCGCAGCGTGTTGTCCGGGACAGTCGTAAAGACAGTTTCGATACTATCACTGGCTCCGTCTGCATGGTTGGCAATCAACGAGTAGGGCAAGTCATCAGTCACGTAGGAGCTACCTTGGCCGTTCACAACAAAGGCTGTTTGAACGGGAGAAGTGTCGGTGGTTGAAGATTTTTTAGCATTTTGGACACCATACTGTACCCGAATTCGGTAGGTTTCATATGGTTTCAAGTCAGCCAACGCAACTTCGGTCCGAGCTGAATCATTGGTGAAGAACTTCAGATACACTTGGTCACTTCGCAGCCAGAAATCATCCCCAGTCGGATTGGGCGTAGGGGTGGGAGTTGGTGAAGGTGACGGGGTAGGGGAAACAGAAGGGCTGGGAGATGGACTAGGACTACTGCCGGCGATGATAGTAAAGGTCACGTCCTCAGGAGTTCTGAGCTCGTCTTTTGGCGGGTTAGTATTAGCGACCGTGGCAAAGGAGTTGTCCTTATCGTAAACGAATGACATTGTGCCAGGTCCCCGAAGTGGAACTGAGAGTTTGGCAAACGTAGTCGGCGAAGTACTGGCAAATGACTGACCGAGAACTTTGGGCGTCACAATCACAGAGACGAGGTAGCCATCACTAAGCTGCTCAACTTCCTGGAAGATGGGTTGAAGGTCACCGTTAGGAATCTCGATGGTTGGAGTTTCGGCGTTGGCAGTCAATTTGGTAACGATCTGAATCCCAGTCAGCTGTACACCTTGCGAGTTGTACTTTAGTTCAATGGTGGAAGGCGCTCCTGAAGTGTAAACGGCCGAGCTGGTCAGCTGTGATGTTAAGATGACTTGTCCACCAGCGACTGAAGCAGCACTGCGTGTTTCCTGAGACTCTTGAAGCGGCTGTTGGAAATAAAACAAACTTGCCGCTCCCAACGCCACAAACAGCAAAGAAGCCGCGGACAAAATTAGCGGCACCATACTCATCTTTGGTTTCTCAACGTAGATGATGTTGTCTTTGACGACTTTTTGCATGCCCTTTTCCTTACGTACTCAAGCTCACCAGTAAGATATGGTAATCAAGTAGGTTTACCTTGCCATCGCCGTTGATATCGGCCTGTAAATCCGGCCCTGTCTGAAATAACTCATTAACCAGAATAGCATAATCTAAGAGGTTTACTCTCCCGTCTCCGTTGAGGTCAGCTGGTGATGTGCTAGGTGAGGGGGAAGGCGAAGGAGAGGGAGAGGCAGCGGGACTCGGCGATGGACTTGCTGAAGGAGATGGGCTCGGAGATGGAGAAGGATTAGCTTGGTCTAAACAAGCCTGCACTTGGGGAGTAATGGTAAAAGCACAGTTGCCGGCTGAATTTCGTTCGCAAGCCGCTTGCTGCAAGCAGGCAAACTCCGGTTTAAAGATACAGGTGGTAGATAGTTCTGAGCCGGCAGGAACACACAGCTCGCCACTACAACCGGTACGGACGCAGCCGGGTAACGGTGACGTAGAAGGGGAAGGAGAAACCGCTTGGGCAAACACTGACGGAGACAGAATTGCGCTTACAACAGCACAGAAAACGAAGGAAGCAATCAACAAAAAATGCTTTTTCATACAACACAAAAGTTCCATAAAAGAACTCGTAAGAATCATTTTAAGCACATCGAAAGAAGGAAGGGAAGAGAGAGTCTGATTTCCGGGTCCATATACCATCTTGTCAAGTTTGCATTCTGAATATCGTTAACATACAATCGGTCGCGAATCTACGTAAAAAAAGTTGGGTTTTCCCGAGGAAACTTGACCTATGTCATCTGAAAAACGCATCCGCAAAGCGGTCATTACTGATGCTGGTTTTGCTAGCCGTTACCTGCCGATTACTAAGACAATTCCAAAAGCAATGCTCCCGCTGGGAAACCGCCCGATCATGCAATTTGTGGTAGAAGAGTGTGTAGAGGCGGGCATTGAAGAGATCATCATCGTGGCCACCCCTGAAGGTAAGCCAATCTACGAAGACTACTTCAACAACAGTGTCAACCGCATCCGCAAGCAGCTGTCCAGCCAGGGGAAAGAGGACCGCTATGAGCCGGTGCAGCACGTTCTTGATTATCCAAAGATTGTCGTCATTGAGCAGGACCCCAGCTTCCCGTATGGAAATGGCTCACCGGTGGCTTCAGCTCAGAAGTTCTTAGAGGGCGAGGAAGCATTCTTGGTTCTCTATAGCGATGACGTGGTTTTTGGTAACCCCGGCGACGCCAAAGTAATGGTGGATTTATATAACCAAGATCCTACTGTCTCCGGAATAATCATGGCGCAGGAAGTGGAACCAAAAGTCGTTGATAAGTATGGAATCATTTCGTTCCGGGCCGGTAGTGACGAGTTACTTGATAACATTATCGAAAAACCGGACCCCGCTGAGGCTCCGTCTCACTTGGCTTCTTATGGTCGCTATCTGTTAAAACCAAACATCTTCAAGTTTCTCGATCCGGCCAACACCGGCAAAGATGGCGAGCTGTGGACGGTGGATGCTATCACCCAGATTGCCAAGAGCGAACGTGTCTTGGTCGAACGTACCAAAGCTCAGTGGATGACGACTGGAGATCCGGAAAACTACTTCCATGCACATCTCAAATTCGTGATCGATAATGAGAAATATGGTGCTAAAGTGAAAGAGTGGGTGGAAGAACTCAGCCGCTAGGGAAACAGTGATGTCTCTGTAGCAGGCTGCACACAGACAACGTTCCTTAATAGTCCTGCGTGAGAGGCATGTTTTCCTCGATACTTTTCCTCTTACGGGTTTATGGGTTGTTTGCTTTATCCGTGGATAAGGTAACGCCTTACCCACTTTGCCGTTGGGGGAAGGCCAACCTCACGCAGGGTTTTTAGGGAACGTTTTATGTACAGGGTCGTCAGTCTGTTGAGAAAAAAGACTCGCTGGTACTCTAAACTGGGCAGCTCATGGTAAAATCTCTGCTCGTATCTTTGCCTTTGTAGCTCAGTTGGCAGAGCGCAGTCTTGGTAAGACTGAGGTCTCGGGTTCGATTCCCGACAAAGGCTCCATATGGCAGAGTATTCCGGAGTCACAGCGACTGGTTAATCTTGAAGCTGGTCAGATGAATAAGGAATAGCTGAGTTCTGGGCGAAGATGTTTCCTAAGTTGTCCTGGAGGAAACGATCCCATTTTGGATTGGCAGATTGAGTTTTTTCCTTTTCCCATTGTTGTCTCAATAGAGCAAATTTCTGTGCAGTATTTTCCCAGTAAGATAAGAGAACTTCGTCAATCACTTTTTCGAACTCAGGAAAATCGACACGGAGCATTTGTTGTAACTCAATGAACTTCTGCACTCTTTCAGCAATAGCGTCTGTTCCATGATTGAAAATAAGCAACCGCACCAAATACTCTGAGATATTGGATGTTTCTGTCAACTCATGCACGAGTGGAGTTTGTTCTTCCATATATTCCAGTGCAGTCCCAGGTTTCCGCTCGCTTACTTTGAGCAAGAAACTTCGATTTAGATGGGGATAAGCGAGTTGAAGTTCATTGAATGCCTGATAGATAGCTTCAACGCGATCCAGTGGTCGGTTAGCCTCGGAAATAAGAGCCCGGTAAAAAACGTGCAGCGGGAAGTTGGGGTAACGCTCAGAGAAGGTTTCGCGTTGTTTGCGAGCCAACTGCAAAAAATTTTCGGGATTTTCCGATTGATGACTGAGTGCTACTTTTAATATCCACTCTGGGAAGTCCGCAAACTCTGCCCGCAGAGTGTGCAGTTTGTTCAGGTACTCGGTCAGGAATGCTTCCGGATTTTTGGTCGAAAGCAGGGCAAACTGTATGGTAGATTTGGGAACCTCAGGATAGCGGTCTACAAGCAATGGAAGTTTTTCGGCTGCTTTTTCCAAGAGCGACTCTGTTTCACGAGGGTGCTCTCTGATTGCTTTAATAATTTGTGTTGGAGAGAACTGGGGAAATTTTGCGGAGAGCAAGTTTGCTTGCTCTTGATACCACAAAAGTACTGCCTCTGGATCATCATGTCTATACACAGTGTTCAGGATTGTGAAGCGTCCAAATTGGGGAAACTTCTCCATGTAAGAATCAGTCTTCTGAAGAGTCTGTTCAATTACGGGTACAGGATTGCGCCGGGAACGCCAGACAAGATCAAAAATAAAAGACTCTGGGAAGTCATACTTGTTGGCTAAACGGCGAAGCGTATAGGGAAGTTGGCGGAAGGTTGATGTCAGTAACTTTTGGGTTTTAGATGGCGGGTATCCATGTCGTTGTGCCTCTCGCAATGTATGCAAAAAGTCTGTTGCATGGCCTACGGCCAGATCAAAAAGCTGTGAGCCATCGGAATCCTCAAGTGGCGGGAGAATACCGTTTCTTTCTAAACGCAGGTAGAGAAGAACAAGCAGCTCTAGGCTCTCTTCAAACAGTTTTTCGCCGTCTTCGACTGTTAATTCTGCGTTGGTCAAGAGTGGGATTACCTCTTGCTCGAAAAAACTCCGGTTTATGTGGATAATTTCTTGGACAATCTGATACGCTCGTTCAGAAAGAGCGAGTACTTCTGGGGTTCTCTCACCGCGAGCATAAGTATTGGCATCTAGAATTCGTCTTTTGGCGTCATGTGTGGTGCGACTGGCTTTGAGAAGGACTTCATAATTCATGAGACTATTTTAATAGTTATAGGACTTTTAGTCAAGGTGATAAGAAAAAACTCACAAAAAACGTTGTAAAATGACGAAAGCAATAGTGAGCCTTCTTAGGGATTCGAACCCTAGACCTGCTGTTTACAAAACAGCCGCTCTAACCAGCTGAGCTAAGAAGGCAGAAAGGAAGGGTGTGCATTACTGCCTATGCACTTCCACCACCTGTATTTTACCAGGCCCTGATCAAAAGGCGAGGAAAAAAGATGTATTTCCAGCGGGTGCTTGAACTGGCTTTTTTGTTCTGTCGGGTGTTAGTCTGTTACGGTCTGATGGTTGCTTTCCTGGCGGCTCCACCCGTCATCTCACTAAATCAGCATCTGACAGACGGACTTCAGGGCTGGATAAGAAGTGATGCCCTCCTGGTACCAAGGTTGATTCCTGAGAGTGCCAGGGTGTACTCGACACAAGAAGCAGTGGAGATCATCTGGTTAGGCAAAAGTGCCAAAGACTCCTTTACACAGAATGAACAAGGCCACCTGCAGGACGTTCACCACCTCATAGCATGGGGAAGCTTTATCGTCGGTTGCGCGGTGATTATTAGTATTCTGATTGAGAAGGAAGTTGTTCCGCAGCGCGTGGTTGTAGACGTTCGGCGAGTGATTTTGACACTAGTACTACTAACACTGCTGGCAGTTACGGGGTTTTCTTTTTTCTTTGAGCTCTTCCATCAAGTCTTCTTCCCACAGGGGAACTACTCCTTTCCTGCGGATTCGCTAATTATCCAGTGCTTTCCGCCGCTCTTCTGGATGCTGAATTTGATCTGGCTGCAACTGGGGGTCTTAGTACTTTTACGGTGGCAAGCACATCATGCAGAGAAACTTTCTATCTGATACAATTCAAGTTCGCGAAGGACGCCAGGTTACTCAAGCGGTCAACGAGGGCAGACTGTAAATCTGTTGGCTCACGCCTACGTAGGTTCGAATCCTACACCTGGCACAGGTTCCCCGAGTAGAGCCCAACCGACCCTGGATAAATCGGTACTTTTTGTGTATACTCCACCTCTTGAAATAACTCGATTTCTCAATAAAGTGAGGATTTATGGCAAAAAAGAAAAAAGGACCACGCCAAGCAGTCGGACTGAAGTGCAGTGTTTGTGGTGCGTTCGGTTATGTGACCGAGTACAACAAAAACAATGAGCTACTCAAGAAACAGGCCGATGGCAAGGGATCCTTCCCTCTCAATAAATACTGTGACGTGTGCCGCAAGCACACTCTCCATACTGTTGCCAAGAAATTGAAGTAACGTCTGTCCAGCACTGGGACGAACTAGTCAGGGCTCTGTTTTTTGACGTCTTTTTTTAGTAAAGTGTCGTGTTGTGACAACACGCGCCAAAGTTCTCAGCGTTGCAGGGGTCAGTATCGGCCTAACCTTAGTGAGCATCTGGGCTTGTCTCCGGATCAGTGAGATCTATTTTTTTGACAAGTTTTACTACACCAAGTCACCAACCTTTGGCTATATCCGCCCAGTTCCGAACCCACTGGGAAACAGCAATAACCCCCCGACAATTGAAGAGCGCATCAAGGATCTTCGGCTGATCTTTTCCGGTAAAACGCAAGAAACTCTTGCTACAGAAAAACCTTCATTGGTGGGCCGGGTACTCGGAGTGTTTGATGACCAAACTGATAGCACAGTAAAGCCGTATGTTGTCTTCTTGATCGGAGATTCATATGTCTATGGAAATGGAGTCCGGGTCTCCGAACGAATGTCGGTATTTTTGGAAAAGAAGCTTAGCTCGATCCGGCCCACCAAAGTGTATACACTCGCTCAGTCCGGTGACTCTATCGTTGATAACTACTACAAGCTCCAGGCGGCTGAGAAAGTCATTCAGCCGGACATCGCCATTATGGGAATGGTGGTGAATGACTTTATTTTGGATCAAACGGACAAGTATCCGGATGAGTTAGTCTTTTACAACCAACTCCGGGAAGAGTGCCCGCAGGAGGAGCGAAAAGTCCAGTGGACCGGTCCCCAAATGACTCCTGAAGAGGGAATGATGCTCAACTTATACCCTTCTATCAGTGAGGACTATGCCAATATCTGTTACTACGAAAGGATTCTGGAACGGATGGAAGGAAAGCCAGTGTTGTTTTACAGTTTTGATCCACTGTCTCCAGACCCTCCACCAGAATCCGAAGAGTACGCCTGGAAAGGGTGGCAGATCATGCATACCTATGCTTCCCGGGCTCAACTACACGGTTTTGGATTCACTTCACCGAATAATATTGAAAACTTTGTCTTCACCCCTCGTGCCACCATTGAAGGGCACCCCAGCGTGAAGACTCATGAGCTGTTTGCCGAGTCGTTATTTAAGGAAATTACGACTAATCCCAGATGGGGATTCATGCAAAAATAATGCGGAAATAATGCGGGAATAAAAAAAGACTACTTGAGAAGCTTCTCGGCCGAATGGACGGTTTTAACGATGCACTCGGTGCCGGTCAGGAACGACTTTTTGACTTTCAACGCCTCATACATGGCCGACTCAATCCAACTTTTGCCGTTAATCGCTTGTTGAAGCAGCGAAAGCTGAGTGACCAGTTGCTCCGGTTCCGCTGGGCGAGCAATTCCTTCTTGTTCAAAGATCTCGCGAATACGCTCTTCCCAGACACCCCATTCCGAAAGGGTTAACAAGAAACAGCCGGCTGCGACGGCGTCGTACGCCATATCACCAGAAGGTTTAGTAATGAAGCCGTCTGCCCAGGGAAAGACGTAGCGGATGAGCAGCTCGTTGGCGTCTAGGATTTGTGGGTGATAGGCAATCCGGAAACGACCCTGATGCCGCTGAATATCCGAAACAGGAATATGATTTTCTTCCGCCAGATCACGGCCCATCTTGGCAATATCTTTTTGGGTTCCGGCATAGAGGACTATTTGGTAAGGACACGGCTCGCGACGTAAATGTGGCAGAAGCTGCGTCAATACGTGGCGGATTTCATAGCTGTTAGTTCCCAGACCACCAGTGGTCACGGCGAGTTTAAGAAGGCCAGTCCGCCAAGGGTTCTTTTTCTTACGTGCGTCAATAATGCGGGGATCAATGGGCGGGCCGGTGACGACCACTCGGCGTGGGTCTACCTCAATGTGATTGAGGGCAGCCACTTCCAGGAACTCCAGCTGCGTTCTTTCATCAAAGACACAGAACATGATGTTCGAGAGCATCGCATTGGCCACGTACTCGGGCCGGACATGTGGATCGGTTACTACCTGGACCACTTTGCGGCCTTGTTTGGCGAGAATGTTTCCCGCCGCGATGTGAAAGCTCAAAATAGGGCGGGTCACGTCTTCAGTTAAATAGAGGAGTGGAGGAGTAATGCTGTCTAAAATCGGTAGTTTGTTACGACCATATTGGTCGATGAAACTTTTGATCTTATGGAGAAGAGAATGCCGGGCGATCGTCTGGCCAATGAACTCAGTCATGGTGATCTTCTGCCAGTCTTCCAGAGAGACGTAGTTGGTGGGATCGACCAGCCAAGCTTTGAGCGGTTTTGGTTCTCCTTTCCAGACTTCTTCCGCCACTGCTAGTGCCATCGAGAAGTGAGCTCGGGAAAAAACTACGTCGCGAGAGGTATTGTTGTTGGGGAGTCCGTACAACCGTTTGACATCCTCACGAAATGTCCCTGCTACAGTAACAATGGGAAGATCAGTTTTGACAAAGCGTTCACGATCAAACGCGAACGTCTTCTCGAGGTTCTTATCGGGCAGGCGAATCATGGCAGAGTCATTATAGTCTGCCAGGAGCGCGACCGCTACAAAAGATCACCTTTCCTCTGGTACAATAATCATCTTGAAACCTAGGCCTGTCGTTCAGCGGTAGGACATCGGTCTCCAAAACCGAGAACGGGGGTTCGATTCCCTCCAGGCCTGCAAAAATTTCCGTATCTTACAGCTCTCCCTTTACTACTGTTTTCCCGGCCATGTGTTTGATATCCCACAAAAGGTGGAAAGATAAAAGTGCGAGGACGACACCGATTGCTACCGCACCGAGGCCATCAAATCGGAACTCTCCCAGTAGTTGATAAAGAATCAGGGCGATTAGCCCGACAAACGCTGCACTCGCACCCATTAGATCAAGAACAAATGTATTCTTTGTCATGATTAACGATGAACTGTTGAAGGCCGCAAAAAGTTGACGAAAGGATTGGCCACTTCGGAGAATTCGGCGGGCGCTCAACGTGAAGGCATACACATTTGAAATAAAGCTAATTCCCAACGCGATATAGGCGATCAAGATGTTTTCTATTGGTTCCGGGGCGAGAAATCGTTTCCAACCAAAGTAAATGGAGAGTAGAGAAGCAACGAGTAGCATCATCAGGGCAGATGCCACAGTCCATATGTAGATTTCTTGTTGAGGTCGTTTAAGTCCAATGAGTAAAAACCCAGATGCAATGAGGTCAGAACCACCTTGGGCCAACTCGGCGACCATGACGACGCTTCCTGTCAGAAGCATCACAACCAAGTTCACAATAACGTCCAAGAGATCCACAAAAAATGAAGTAAGTACAACCCGGCCAACGGTCGTCTTTTGAGGCATAAGTTTATTCACTCATTATGTCACTTTCTGAAAGATTGGGGCATCCTACGAGTTTCATACACTGCTCCTATCACTTTCCTTTTTCAGTTACTTATCTTGGACTCTATATTCAATTTTTATAGTGAGGAGGAGTATGCA
Source organism: Patescibacteria group bacterium (assembly GCA_019454415.1). Lineage (GTDB taxonomy): Bacteria > Patescibacteriota > Microgenomatia > UBA1400 > PJMF01 > UBA924. Next base: position 42,266 of record JACFOI010000002.1, read on the forward strand.
CTTACAGACACTCAATGATGTTTTGGAGCACTCGATTCTAGATCTCTATAGTGCGGAGATGCAGTTGGTAGATGCTTTGCCGAAGATGGCGCGGGCTGCCAGCTCGTCGAAACTCAAAGAAGGATTTGAAGAACACTTGGTGCAAACACGAGAGCATGTCACTCGTTTAGAAGAAGTTGCAGCTGAGCTTCATATCGAACTGCCGGGTCCCCGCTGTGTGGGTATGGAAGGACTTATTAAAGAAGGTGCAAAGTTAATGGAAGAGGAGTCAGGACCAGCGCTCGATGCTGCCCTAATCGCCGCTGCACAACGGGTTGAGCACTACGAAATTGCTGGTTACGGAAGTGCGATCGTCTTTGCCAAGACTTTACAAGAAGATAAAGCGGCAGACACGCTCAAGAAAACCATGGGTGAAGAGGAAGCGACTGACAAAAAGTTAAGCAAACTGGCCGAATCAGACATTAATAAGGCAGCGGCAACGGAATAGGGGAGAAAGAAGCAGGGCTTAACTTGACCTGGTCTGTTTTTCCTCGAGAAAAAGATCCTATAATATTTGACTTTTGATGGCCTCCCAGATATAGCGGAATACCGAAAGCTTTTCTGTTCCGCTTTGAGGCAAGTACCTCTTTCTTTCTCTTTTCTGACAAACTTCTTTCAGTAGATACTTTTTTTCTTGCTACGTTTAATACATGGAGAGAATATCCAGCGCGGAGTTTCAGGAGCTTCTTCAGGCTGCTGATCCAGTTTCTATTTCCATTTATCTCCCGACAGAAGAAGTGGGTTTAGCTCCCAGCCAGCGCAGAGCAGAACTACAGAACTTTGAAACAGAAGTCACCAAAGAACTGGATACGGCAGAAGTTCCTGATGCTCTGAGAAGGAAAATTAGTGAGAAGTTCGCCGAGATTCGTGAGAACCCGGCCCTCTGGGAAGTAAATCAGAAAGGATTAGCTCTCTTTCTTTCACCGAACTTCAGCAAGGTCTTGCGATTACCCAGTCCAGTCCGGCGGCTCATCTCAGTCTCGCATCGTTTTCACCTTAAACCATTGATCCATCTGTTCTCACAGCCCTGCGAGTTCTATGTCCTTTTCTTGGCAAAAAAGGAAGTGTCGCTGTTCTATGGAGATTGCTATGAGTTCAAAAAGGCGACTGTCCCAGATTTACCACAAAGTGTTGAAGAGGTGACTGGGGTTGAGGTGAATGAAAGAACTCTTCAGTTTCATACCAGTCCGAGTGGTGGTGCGGGCGGCAGACCAGCTGTCTTTCACGGGTCTTCCTCCTGGAAAGATGACAAGAACAAGTACCTCGAAAAGTTCTTACAGCAAGTAGATAAAGCAGTCAGCAAGTATTTGCAGAACCACAAACAGCCACTGTTGTTATGGGGTGCCGAGCGGCTTGTGACGCTCTATCGGGAAGTGAACAGCTATCCACAGCTGCTTAAGGAGCTGTGGTTGAAACGCAATGACGACGCCAAAGCGCTCAGCGAGTTGTATGGTCAAGCGTTGGATATCATGGCTCCGTACTTTGTTGAACAGGAGAAGAAGGATGTCGAGGCAGTTCTGGCTAAAGGAAACATTGATCGTTTCTCAGTAGAGCTTGATGAGATCCTCCGCCAGGCCAGAATGGGCCGGGTGGATACACTCCTGGTCGCTGAGGGTATACGAGAGTGGGGAACATTCAATCCCGACACTCTTGCGGTGACCTACTCCTCGCAACCGACTGCCGGAACACACGACCTGCTGGATACCGCTTGTGTAGAAACAGTCGTCAATGGTGGTAAAGCCTACGTCCTTCCGCTGGAGCAGATTCCTGAGCAGAAACACGCGGCGGCCATTTTCCGCTATTAGTTCACACTCCTGTTTCTGCTGACGTAGAATATGGCCATGCAACATCAAGATCTCCCGGCCCCGGAAAAGCTTTCCCAGCACCACTGTGTACCCTGCGAGGGTGGAGTGGCTCCCTTAACTCGCGCTGAGTTCTCGGTCTACTTGCCTCAAGTCAACAAATGGCGGGTCGTTAACGATCATGAGCTTGAGCGGGAAGTAGTCTTTAAAAACTTCAAAGAGGCGATCACATTTATTAATCAGGTAGCCGAGATTGCAGAAAGTGAGGGTCATCATCCTGACCTTTTTCTGCACGACTACAAAAAGGTGAAACTCACTCTGAGCACACACGCTATCGATGGACTCTCCGTCAATGATTTTGTCCTCGCCGTGAAGATAAATGAACTGCTTGCTTAGAAAATAAATAGCTAAGAGGTTCGTTTTGCCGGAACTTTGCCGCCGGCTTCGCGGGCCTCAGACAGACCAATCGCAATCGCTTGTTTACGACTCGTCACTTTCTTGCCACTGTTTCCACTCTTTAAGGTGCCTTTCTTCATTTCATGAAGAGCGCGGTGGACTTTGTGTTGGGCTTTGGGGCCATATTTTGGCATATATTTACCGCCTTTCGTTGTTTTTATATCTAGAGCTCTTGGGAAGCAGATAAAAGCTTGGTAAATGAAGGGTAAGAGTCATAAAACTATCACCATTTCCATACACAACTCTGACAAGCCCCTAGTAGCTCCTTCTGATACTGAAATAAAAGAAGAAAAGGAGTGTATGAAGTACCTCATTCTATGGATTCTCGGTGTTCCCGTCGGAGTACTGGTAGTGTTGTGGGTTATCGGTCAAGTGTTCTAAGCCTCATTTGGGAAAGCGCCGGAACTTTGTTATAGTACCCCAGAGTCTTTCTCAACTATGACGCTTCGTGTCGTTTGTCTTAATCTGTGGGGTGGCATTCTTTTTGAAGAGATGGTCACGTTCTGCCGACAACAGAATGCCGACCTTTATCTGTTTCAGGAAGTGTTTGCCAGCGACGATAGGTCACTCGACCCAAAGTATCAATCCCTCAGAATATTGCAAGAAGAACTCGGATTGGCGTACGTCCACTTCGCGCCCGCTTTTATCGAGAACGAACAGGGGAAGAAGATTCCTCAAGGGAATGCAATTCTGAGTCGTTTCCCGATTCATGAAGTTTCGACACTTTTTTACGATGTTGCGTTTGGTGAGCGGGTGAATGAATGGTCGCAGTTTCACCTGACCCCCCGGAATCTCCAGCACGTGCTCCTGACGATAGAGGGAAGGCAGCTCCATGTGCTAAATACGCAAGGAATTTGGGGTGAAGACGGTGAAGATAGTGAACGACGTCTTGCCATGATAGAAAAGATCCTGGCAGAAGTCCGCTCCGTGGGGGAAGAGCCACTGCTATTGGCTGGCGACTTCAACGTCCGTGATACCACACACGCGATTGCGCTGTTAAACAAACATTTGCAGAACGTCTTCAAAGGGGAGTTGACTACTAGTTTCAATATCAAACAAAAGGATCTGAAGAAGTTTCCAGGTTTTGCTGTAGCCGTGGTGGACATGATGTTTGTTTCGCCAAACATCCGAGTGCTCTCTCATGAGTGTCCTCAGGTAGACGTTTCTGATCACTTGCCGCTGCTCGCAACCCTCGAGTGGTAAGTATATTCTGCACTTAGGGGTTTTGTTCACCTGCGATGTTTTGTTATAGTAGTAGCAGAATACTGTGAAATTGAGCAAATTGAGTACATCCACAGCTACACAAAAGACCCTCAAACTCCCCAACCGAGAAGTCCGTCTCTCGGTCAGTGATAACCCCTTCCTCAACCAGATCGTCGAGATCGTCAACCAAAATAAAGAAGTTCAGACCTTGTGGAAAATCGTCAACGTTCATGCAGTCAAGCGTTTGGCGATGACTGATCACGGCCCGATTCACTTTCAGATTGTTTCTCAAAATGCACTGCGCTTACTACGCCTGTTTGAACTTTCAGATATCAAGCCATCGATTGTGACTGATTTTAAGCTTAGCCAGGATCATGCAGAGGTCGTTGTCTTTTTAGCAAGCCTCTTCCACGATATTGGCATGTCGGTCCACCGCAAGGGCCATGAGGAGTTTAGCGTTCTACTCAGCAATCGGTTGCTTCACGAAGTGCTCCACTTTTTACCTATCGAAGAAAGAACAATCCTGATCTCAGAGGTACTCCATGCCATCATCAGCCATCGTCGTGACGGACAACCCTTAACCATTGAGGCTGGCATTGTCCGAGTTGCTGATGCGCTGGATATGACTAAAGGAAGAACGCGTTTACCATACTCTGCAGACAAGCTCGATATTCACTCAGTCTCAGCGCTAGCCATTGACGAGATCGAGATCAAACCGGGCAGGATCGCGCCGGTGGAAGTTTTAATTGTAATGAACCACACCGCAGGAATCTTCCAAGTTGACGACCTGCTTAAAGAAAAAGTTAAAGGGTCAGGTATCGAACAGTACCTGGATATCAGGGTCTACATGGACAAAGGTGAAGGTAGACAGCTGTTCAAGGATTTTTACAAGCGAAGCAAGATTAAGCGGTTAAAGTAGCTCGCGCTCCATTTTATCGACTACTGCTTTGAGCAACATCTCGGCCACTGGCACGGCTGGTCCTTCGTCCGGCTGTTCAAATCGCCAGAGTGCAGGTGCACTGTTCACCTCCAAAACAAACGGCCTCTCCCACTCATCAATCTTAAAGTCGACAGCAGCGAATCCTAGTCCGAGCACTTTTGTCACCAAAAGGGCGTAATCTACCAACTGAGGATCCCAGCGCAGCGGAAAGTAGGAGAGACGACGAGAGTCATCGGGAGCATAAAGTTCACCGTCGAACAGTTTCTGCTGGACAGCGATCACTTGGTTCTGGAGTACTAAGTAACGAAACTCAGGACCGGCGATGTACTTTTCCAGGATCAAGGAAGACAAGTCAAGCTGCCTGAGTTCTTCTCTAGTCTTAATTAACTGGACACCCTCGGCGCGTTGACCCATGGTCGGTTTGGCGACAAGAGGGTGGTGTTCCTCAAAAAAAGCTTCTGCCTCTTCGAGGTTTGGCGGGGTGAGGTAGGGGATATTGGGAAGACCATGACGTTCGAGAATGACGCGGGTGGCGCTTTTATTAGCAGAAAGGTATGCCGAAATTTGAGTATTTACGACTGTTTTACTCATACAAATATACTTTTCGACACCGTTGACTGTAATGCTAATAAGCCCCCAGTCAGTCAGCCATCTTGGGTGTAGATTGAGCTTCTGGGCAGCCTGGAAAAGAACTTGGCTAGACTTCTCTAGTGACGTCTGAGACATGGCTTGATCATACACTCCTTTTTTTGCTTCACAGAAGACGTTATGATGAACTCATGACAGAACAAGAAGTCAGGATGTCCGATCCACCAAAACCAGAGCAGCGCACGATTTACAGCGCTTCCGGGTGGGAGATTTTCGGCCGGAATTTTTTGGCGGGAATGGCGCAGGCCTTAGGGCATATTTTGATTTACTTGTTGTTTGTAGCCGGGGTCTTCGCCGTCGCATTCCGTTTCCTCTGGCCGGTTGTTCAGCCCTATGTCGATATTTACAAACAGTCTCTCGAATCCTTGCAGATGATCCAGTCCTTCACACCCGGATATGTTCCTACTGAAGAAGCCGGGACTGAACAGAATATGGAAGATGTACCCTCCTATGAGGGCACTTCCCAGCCTAGCCAGCCGACCATGGGCCTCAATCCCGACCAGCTTCGCCAAGCTCAAGAACTCCTGCAACAGATGCAGCAAGGCGGGAACTAGTTTTCTTACATTTATCCACACAGTCATAGACGGTGTTTTTGTTGCTCTTTCTAGAGAGCGGCCGCTTCCTTTTTACACCACAGTTACACATCCTATAACGCAAAAACTGTGTTATAATTTCTACAGTTAGTGTAAGGAACACTAGTATGATTGCCAATCGAGAAGCCTTAGGGCAAGACTATACCGACGAACAAAGCACTGAAGTTGCTGAGCTAGTCCGAAGCTGGTCACCAGCCTCGGAGCAAGCTACAGGCTACACTCCTCGTCTGGGGGAAGCTCTTTCCGAGCGTGTCGCGCAAGCAAACCAAGAGGGGGAAGATGAGTTCACGATTGTAAAGTGGCTCAAGGAACATCCCAAGGTGTTAATCCTGGTTATGGCTGCAGCAGGTACTTTATCTATCGCGATTCCTGAAGTTTTGCAGAGAATCCAGCAGCAATAAAGTTTTGGATTTCAAGTATTTTGATAGTAAAAGACCCTCTGAGAAGAGGGTCTTTCGGTTTGTTGAGAGTTGCCTTTTTACTTCGCTTCCGGTCGTCCACCCCAGACAGGCGGGTGCTTTTTGGGATCCTGAACCAAACCCTTCACAAATAAGCGGCTAAGCTTGATTGGGAAGAGAATGGCCAGCACGACGATGAAGTAGAAGGAGTTGAGGAACCCCAGCCACTTCTTGTTAACGTACGCGCTGTATGCCCCGCGCAGGAAGTTGACGACGACGAAGACAATCGCGTAGGGAAGAACAACCTCGATTGCTGCTTGCGTGTTGACTGTTGCAGCAGTAATCAAGGCGTTCACCGTCAACCGCAGAATGACTCCAGCCAGGACAAACGAGAAGCCGGCGGCGTAGAACTGATCCAGAATACTCCAGGGGTGGAGCATCCAGATCTGCCCGGTAAAGATACTGGTGAAAAATACCACGAACATGCTGACAGTCCAGCGGTCTTGCTGGCTGTAGAACCGGCTAAGGATATCCGGCGCATCCGTGTAAGTTTCCACCCATGGGCAGTAGCCAACCTTTTTCTTCATTTTGTTTAGCTGGTAGGTGGTATACCGATCGTCACCCTGACGGATACGTACTCCCTTGTAGGTGAAGTTGACGAACGATCCAATGAACTTACCGACTAAGCTGGTTTCAATTGCCATCCATGGTCCGCTCATGCAGACCACGCAATTGAAGAAGCTTTCCGCGGCGCGTTCTTTGTTGTTCGCCTCGTCGTAACGGAAGTAGGTCATCCACAACAGTACCCAAGCAAAAATGCGTTTCAGGAGGGGTTTGGACTTGTCCTCCCATGGAGTCTTGGGCATGTTTTTGATCCGAACGTTCGACGTCAAGCCCGATAAATCGAACAAGACGAAGCACAGGTAGGTCATGAACAGCGCCCAGCTGTGTGATAAGGTGTCAGAATCGAGGTTGACCGAGATTTGGGTATTCGGCGTTGGTAGCTCGACCTCCCGTTCAGGATGATCGAACATTTCCTGCACCATCGGTTCTGCTTGTTCTTCTGGGATGTTATGCGTACTTAGCCATCCCACCGCCATGGCAGTTCGTTTATCTGCGATGGTGAGATTAATGACACGAATCCGCTCTATCAGAAAATGATAGCGCTCTTCATTAATCTCTCCTGCTCGATACTGCCGGGTGATTTCCCGTTTTTTTGCTCTTGCCCACGCCCGTGCACCCTCAATGAGGGGATAGTTTTTGGGATCATTGAGAATCACCCAAATTTCGAGGGGAGGCATAGTCTGCATTAAAACGGCTTCGAGGGTTGTGACCAACTCATCGGCGGAAAGGCCATAGGCGGGAACCATGATGCTGGACGAGCGTTCCACCTTATATCCAGCATCTTTAAGGTTTGCCACAACAGCAAGATGCAGCTTTGCCGTAAAGTTCGGCATCTGGGCTGCAGAAGTCGAGTAGATAATCTTGAGAAACTGATCTACTCGCATCATCTTGCCGACAGCGGCTTCCAGTCTCGCTACCTCTTCTTCAGGGAGGTTTGGGGCGAGTCTGTAGAGGCCGTCCACTATGGCTCTTCCGAGAACGGTGATGTACTTCTTGTTATTAAGGTAGGCGAGGAAGATCTGGGTGATCCACCTGCCGCTTAATAGCAAGCCGAATGGGGTGATGAACGGGGTAATACTAATCCCCGCCACCGTACAAAATAAAACAAACCCTAGAGTAATGACTGTCAGGATGAATTTACTCCATGTCAGCATTGGTCTCTGGGCTCCTGACGAGGGCGTTGGTTTCATGGAGCCTTCTCCTGTAGGTGTTCTCCTGGATACAATGAGGACGAAAAAAACGGCTGTGCATTATTCTGCACAAGCCCCTTACATTTACCTGTACTTTCTCCTAGTTCTGAGAGATTTTTACTCTGAACAGATAAATCTAGGGCGCTTGTGCAGGAAGATTACTCTCAACTTTTTAAGGTGCTAATTCCGGAGAAAGCATCGTTTTGATGCCGTTCGGAAATAACTATAGGATTTTATCATCTTGTGTAGCAAATACATAGGTTTGAGAGGCAAAAAGGGGGTCAAAGTGAATGGATGTAGATAAAGTCTTTAATTATGAGATATTCCTGAAAACTGCCTGCGCTTTTTTGATACCTTTTTATACTTTAATAATTAGAAAATAGATTTATACATCTTTCTTTTTTTCCTCGACAATGAGTACAATGAATCTCGATGAAGTTATCAAGCACCAGCATACTGCCGCGTGTTTTGTTTGTGTTGACGCTGTTTGTCGTCAGTTCTGGTGCTGCCTATGCGTGGGTAGAGTCGGGAGGGAAGCCTTTTGAGCTCGTTGAACAGCAGCTCAATCAAGTTGCGGAGAATATCCGCGCTCGGTTGCTAAACCCTGATTTTCTTTCCTTTTCAGGTGGAGTACGTCAACAAGCAGTAGTCTCTGAACAAGAGAGAGAAGGGGAGACGTCCACAGAACAGGTTGGAGCAGGCACAGTGAGTGACAGCGAGGTCAGCCTAGGGCAGGCAACTGCAGCTTCTACCCCAAGCCCCACCCTTCAGTCTACATCCACACCCGTTCCATCCCCCCAAACACTTTCCCCGCAAGTCACCAACGCCAGCCAGTTACTAGGAGCCACTTGGGCGAATCCAGCTGAGATTGGATCAGGAACGCCCAACTCCGCAGTCTTCTCCAATGTCACGGCCAATGGTGCACTTGCAGTTAACGGCAGCGTGACAATGTCGGAGTTTGTAAACGGTTTTCTGCTGGCCAATGGTATCGGCGAGATGAGTGCAACTCGAGTGAGTTTGAGCAACAGTAGCCACGTGGCTGACCGTCTTCCGACTGCCAGCGGTGGTACTGGTAATGACTTTTCCGGAGCAGCAGCCGGCTCCGTACTGAGTTTCGGTGCCACAGGCCAAATGACTGTCGTCTCTCCAGGAACTTCTGGGTACGTTTTAACCTCAAATGGTGCAGGCGCTTTACCGACTTGGACTTCTGTCGGCTCGGCAACAGTGGACTGGGCAAACCCTGGCTCAATTGGCTCCAGCACCCCAAACACCGGTGATTTTACGGCTTTGAGTTTGAGTGGAGCGAGTACGCCGCTGAGTGTAGGGAGTGGCTCGCAGCTACAAGTCGATGACAACGGCCGGATGACGCTGACCTACGTCGGTGACTCAGGCTTTCTCAGCTCCTCCGGTGGTGTGATCTTTATCAACAACACCAGCAACACGGGTACCGGTATCGGGATTTACTCCAACGCCGGGGCAGACGCCCAAGGGAACATGATCAATGTTAAAGTTGATAATCCAGCCTACAGCCAAGCAGCGTTTTACATGAACTACGATGGAAGCTCCAACGCTGTCGAGATCGTCAACAATGGGAACGACAGCTCATCCAACGCGCTGGCTGTCACTGGTAACAACATCCTGGACTCCACCGTGGGGATCATCGGCTACGAGCTTGATCGGGGAACGATTAAAGTCACTCATAATCGTCCCGGCTCCGGGACTGACTCGAGTGCATCCGGTCTTTCCATTGATTTGAAAGGGGTGGGAACACGAGCACAGGGTGTTTACGTCGATTCCACGGAAGTGGGCGGAACACTCGGGAACTTGCTCCGTTTGCGAAACGAAAGTGTCGACAAGTTTGTGGTCGGTCCGCAGGGAAATGTCACTATCGCGGGGAATGTCACTCAGGGAGCATCAGGAACTGACACTACTTTCACCAAGCAAGGGAACAACAGCGCTGATCAGTTTTTTGTCGGGACCAACGGAGCGTTTCGTGTTCAACGCTCCGCCACAGATTCTGAGGCTTTCCGGGTCCAGGTCAGCGGAGATATCCAGGGGCGTTGGCTGGGAACATCGGACGGTAAACTTAAGTGGGGGCCGGGAAATGCCACGCAGGACGTGGTTTTACGTCGGAGCGCTGCAGGAGTCTTAACACTTGAAGGCTCACTGGTGGCGGACGGAACGATTAGTGGCTCATTTGCCGGAACTGTCACTCCAACTGGTTTTACGGCAGGCTCTGTTGTCTTTGCTGGTACGGGTGGAACCTTGAATCAGGATAACAGTAATCTGTTTTGGGATGACTCTGCCAATCGCCTCGGGATAGGCAACTCTTCACCCGGAGCGTTGCTTGCCGTTGGCTCAACCGCGCCATTTTTAGTTGATAGCTCAGGTAATGTGACTCAAGGTGTCAACGGGACGAATACCTCTTTTACAAAGAACGGTAATACTGCCGGCGATGAGTTTTTTGTCGGAACGAGTGGTGCATTTCGGGTGACACGTTCGCTGTCTGGGTCTGAAGCATTTCGAGTACAGGTGAGTGGAGACACGCAAGGGCGTTGGCTGGGAACGTCTGATGGCCAGCTGAAGTGGGGACCAGGAAATGTTACGCAAGATACAGTGTTGCGGCGCAACTCAGCCGGAGTACTCGCGCTGGAGGGTGCAATCTTAATTAACAATCTGAATCAGTCACTCAACACCGTCGTCAAGGGTGTCTCAGACAGTAACTTACTCTATGTTGATGCAGCGAATGATCGGGTAGGGATCGGGCTTTCCTCGCCAGCCGCTAAACTTCATTCGCTTGCTACAACTGAACAGCTCCGTTTGTCGTATGACGGCTCGAACTATGCTGCCTTTACTGTCAATAGTGTCGGAGACTTACAGCTCAGTCCAAGTGGTGCAGATGTTGCTATTGGTCAAGCGCCAGATACGGGAACACCTTTGGTGGTGAGTGGAACCAACAATGGTGGCTTAAAAGTCATCAGAATCACCAATACCGGAGCATCGAATAATACCCAAGCTGGACTTTCCCTCTACACGGGAACCACGGAGTATGCTCGCATTGTCTCTAACAGAGACAGTTCTTCAGCTGGTACGTTATCCTTTTCTACTTTACAAAGCAGTACCTTAACGGAAGTGCTGCGTATCTCTTCTTCCCTTCAGCCCCTTGTCCAACTTCAGGGTCTTGCTGGATCAAATGGTTCGCCAGGGTATAGTTTCACCGGGGACAGTGATACTGGTATGTACCAAAACGGGGCGGACGCACTAGCCTTTAGTACCGGTGGGACTCGGCGGATGAATGTCAGCTCAACAGGAGTTGCAGTTGACGTAGTAGCTCGGTTCCTCGATGGGAATGCCAGCGCTCCGGGGCTAACATTTGACAACGATACAAACACTGGTATCTATCGAGCGACCACCGATACCTTAGGTTTTTCTACCGCTGGAACAGAGAGAGTCAGAATTGATGCCAATGGACTGGTGGGAATTGGTAACAGTCCTTCGGCTCGTTTGGATATTTTTTCGGCAAGTACGAATAGCGACGTCCTGCGGTTGGTGGCCAGTGACGGCAGTCGCTTAGGTCGTTTTACCGAAACTTCGGGCGGTCACGGCTGGTTTGAAGTTGATAACGCATCGGGGACAGCAGTCGCACTCCTTCGCGCAGATGGAGGCAATAGCTACGTAAGCACAGGACTGTTCGGCATCGGCACGACCTCACCTGCCGGTAAGTTGGAAGTAAACGGTGGCAACGGCGGAAATGCCTCAGTCATTATTAACCAGACCTTGAGCGGCGACATTCTGACTGCCTCAGCATCGGGGACCACCCGGATGGTACTGACGAATAGTGGATACTTGGGACTAGGCACAAACTTACCTTCCTATAAAGTCGATACAGTCGAAGACGTTAATACTTCAGCTGGCGGCCGTTTTCGAAACACTAGTACCGGAACATTTGGGGCAGCTGCGGTGGGTGTCGGGGCAAATAACCACGCAGGGGCATTGGTTGCTTTCGGTTCAGGATACACGGGTGGGGGCGTTCTCTCTCACTTTGCAGGAAGAACTGCGCTGATCACGGATATCACTAATCCCAGTGAGGGTGTCGATATCCTGTCAGCAAAAAACACTGGTGATATTCGGATGTACACTGGCGGCTTTGCCACGTCCAACGAGCGACTCCGAATTACATCGGACGGTCTAGTGGGTATCGGCCGCACTCCCACCACATACCGACTGGAGGTCAATGGAGCCATGGCCACCACCAGCGAGGGAGATATCTTTGCCCAGTACGACGGTGACTCGGCAACGTTCTACCCGGTCTTTGCTCGTTACTGGGATAGTCATGGAACTTTCCCCTCGTCAACGTTTATCTTCGGCAACGGTACAAATGCTGTTGTCGGGATCGAGAAACCTGGGGAGAACAACATCTCGGAGTTCAGAGTCCGCTCGGACGTCACAAATATTTTGGGTGACTTGAATGTGACAGGCTCGTGTACTGGCTGTAGCTCCGACGAGCGACTGAAGAAAAACATCCTACAAATGAACGGTTCAGCTCTTCAAAAGTTGCTGAGTCTACGAGGAGTAACTTACGAGTGGTCAGACGCCCAAAAAGAGCAGAGCTTCCCGGGTCTGCAGATTGGTGTGGTTGCCCAGGATGTCGAAAAGGTTTTTCCTGAACTGGTGGGAACGGACTCCCGTGGGTATAAGTTTGTCCGCTATGACAAGTTGATTGCCCCGACGATTGAGGCAATCCGCGAGCAGCAGTCTCAGATCTCTTCACTAGACTCCCGTGTGGCGTCGATCAACGGGACAGTCACCCAAAGCGTCGCAAACGCTTTCAGCTGGACGGATAATGCCTGGAACGTCTTGACGGAGATGGTCTTTACCAAGGCTGTGGCATTCCGTGACCGGGTGACTTTCACTGCGGCCACAGTATTCAAAGGTCGGGCCCAGTTTGATCAGCCGATTGCCCAAAGCAAAGATGCTGCCGGCAGTGTTGTCCTTCCTTCCGGCGCCCAAAGTGTAGAAGTGAAGTTCGCAGCAGCATATGATCAAGCACCCTTCGTGACACTTACCCCAGTCGGCAAGGGAGTCGTCGGTTACTACGTCGATCAGGTAACACCTCAAGGCTTCGTCCTTAAGATAGAGCAGGCGCTGAGTCAGGATGTACTGTTCAACTGGGCCGCCACTCAAACCACCCAAGGAGCAGTGATGGGAGTGAGCTCTTCCGGCAGTCCAGCTGTTTCAGCCCAGCCATCTCCAGTTCCGTCTCCCGCAGTCTCACCGACGCCTGTTGCCTCGCCTCAGCCTTCTGCCAGTCCTTCACCCAGTCCTGTTGTCACGGCATCACCATTTGGAGAGCCTTCTGCCAGTCCGTCTTCCAGCCCACCCGCTACTGTTTCCCCGGAGCCGTCAGCCAGCCCCGAGCCATCGCCCTCACCATCACCAACTTCACAGCCATGATATCCTTGGAAGGATAAGATATGAAAACAGACAAACCTACTACCCACACCAAAAGCTCCACAAAAACGGACTCGAAAACTCCGAAAGCTCCTCGGCTCTTTCCCAAACCGAACGAGTCCAAAACGCTCCAAGAGTACTTAAACATCCTTCGTGAGCTGGATAAAGATCTGCCCAAAACCAGCGAGTACGGCAGCATCCTGATCTTGGGCCTCATGGAGGAGGTGGGGGAGATTGCCCGTGCTTACCTGGCTGAACACGGCCGCAAGCCGACCAACAAAGCAGCCCAGCGCGACGAAACCTACAAACAAGAACTGGGAGATCTGCTGATCTCTATTCTTCGTTTAGCCACCCACAAAAACATTAACTTAGATCATCGCATCCAGTACACGCTCAAGAAGATCCAAAAACGGAAGAGCCAACCGAAAGAGTAAGATGAAAAACTGGCAACGCCTTCGACAGCAGCCTGAGCTGTGGACCAAGTTCCTGATGCGGGAACAGGTGATTCACGGTATCCGTGAGTTTTTTCTCCAGCATGATTTTCATGAAGTGGAAACGCCGCTGTTAGTCGAGCATCCGGGGACAGAGCCGTACTTGGAAGTGTTTGAGACAAAACTGTTGAAAACAGATGGCCGACAACTGCAAGCCTTTCTGCTGACTAGTCCTGAGTATGCCATGAAGAAGCTGATCGTGGCTGGCATGCACAACATCTTCCAGATCTGTAAAAGCTTCCGAAATGGAGAAGGGGAGAGTGGGCGACATAATCCCGAGTTCACAATTCTGGAATGGTACCGTTCGCCAGGTGACTATACGGACATCATGGATGACTGTGAAGGTTTACTGCAACATTTAGCGCAAAAAATTGCCAGCGGGCAACAAAAAAATAAACAGAGTAGGGGAGAGAGCGAAAAAAACGACCAGCGATCTCCAACTGATCCTCTGTTGCTGAACTATCAAGGTAAACAGTACAACCTCCACTCGCCTTGGGAGCGGATCAGTGTGGCAGAGGCATTTGAAAAGTACTGCGGAGTTTCAAAAGAAGTCTTGCTGGATAAAGAGTTATTAAAGTCGGTAGTCAAAGTGAAGGGCTACCATGTCGATGACCAAACTACTTGGGAACAAGCCTACAATCAGTTATTACTGAATGAAATCGAACCCAAGCTCGGTCAAGAGAAACCGACGATCCTTTACGACTATCCATCTTCCCAAGCTGCGCTTTCACAACCGAAACAAGACGATCCCCGCTTTGCAGAACGTTTTGAGTTTTTCCTCGGCGGACTTGAGCTTGGCAACGCATTCTCAGAACTGAATGACGCTGCTGAACAGGAGCGTCGGTTCAAGCAGGAACTCAAAGAACGAGCAGAACTGGGCAAGACACCCTATGAATTAGATCATGACTACATTGAAGCGCTGAGGGTAGGTTTGCCACCGACTGGTGGAATTGCTGTCGGCGTTGATCGTTTAGTCATGTTGTTTGCGGATACAACGGACCTGAGAGATGTTACTTTCTTCCCTGTGACTGATGTTTTTGATGAGGAGGCAACATGACAGATAAAGAATCAGGTATGTTTCGTGACTTTGACTTCCGACTCAATCCAGAAGAGCCCATCTATGAAAAAGCAGCCGATATTCCTGTAGATCAGCCTACACTCATCTTCAATGGTGGCCACGTCAAAAACCAACTTTTGCCATATCTCACAGAATTAATGGACTCGTATGGAGCTGTTGCCCATAGAGTCCAGGCTCGTGGCAGGGAGTTTGAGGTATACGTGGGAGTCCCGGCAGAAGAGCTTTTTCGTTGGTATGCCGACAGGATTTGCAACGAAGAAAAGCTTAAAGCTGAGGGTACTACCCCAGAAGCAGTTGTTAACAAACTATTAGATCAAGATGTAGTGGAAGATCGGGAAGCGCTTGCCAGGGAAAACGTGGATGTTCAAGCGGCCCGGTCAGTCTTATTTGGTTTCCGCCAGCAAATTGGACAGTACTTTAATCTTGTAGACCATATTGGAGTGATAGAGGTACTTCTCGGACAGAAAAAATATGACCTGGCAAGGACACGATTAGCCTTGACAGAGAAGAATCTGAATGGACTTGTTCGTCAACTCGCAGCAGGTGAGATCTTTATGAACAAACTCAAAGCATTGCTCGAACAGCCGCTCTATCGTACGCTCTTTTTTGCGATTCCAGATCTAGCCCTGGAGTACGACATTGCCCTTGAGATGATGGCCCAGGCCGCAGATAACCTGCGCGACGAAACATTCTATCGGCAACGACTCTTTGAGCTCAGTCAGGCCCTTTCGGACGCTACGTCCTCCTCTGATGGGGATGAGCTCTCGGCTCACTAGATTGCAACTCCGGAGTAAAAGGGGTAAAATCTCGAGAGCTGAAACTCGCGGTCAAGTATTTTGACCCTTCTTTCAATCAAAAACCTGAAGTGTATAAGGAGATATGTGTATGCCAATGATCAAAGGTGGCAACATTCGCAAGGGTTCGTACATTCTGTTTAAGAATCAACCCCAACTCGTCACAAAGACAGAGTTTGTCAGTCCTGGCAAAGGCTCTGCGTTCATGCGCGTCAAAATGAAGGGCGTCAAGAGTGGTGCGACGCAGGAGTTTACTTTTAAGTCTGTAGAGCCGGTCGAAGAGCTGGAGATGAACATTCGTGAGATGCAGTACCTGTATATGGACGGGGACGACGTGGTATTCATGGATCCCCGGACGTATGAACAAGTCTCCGTCAACCGAGCCGTTATGGAGGATAAAATCGGCTATTTGATCCCTGAGTTGACCATGTATATCTTGTTTTACAACGACGAAGCGATTGGTGTTCGTTTTCCGATGAACGTTAAGCTGAAAGTGACCTACGCCGAAGATGCTACTGCGGGAAATCGCGTCAATGCGCCGAAGAAGCCAGTAACAGTGGAAACGGGAATTGAAGTCCAAGCCCCGCTGTTTATCAAAACGGGTGACACGATCATCATTGATACAGAAACTGGCGAATACGTTTCTCGCGCCAACTAAATCACTCTTTTTGTGTGTTGAAAATAGATTGAAAAAGCCGTTTGCCCAGAGCGGCTTTTATTTTGCCACTTTTACTCAAGACAAAAAGTGTTCAATATCTGATGGAAAACTGCCCGAGAAGTGAGAGAATTGAGTACAAAAATCAGGGATTTTTGGTCGCATGAATGTAGACTAAACCCCGTACTTTGGTGGCAGAAATGGGCTTGCCGTCCTGCCAAAGTTCGACAGAAAAACCGGCATTCTCCAGAATTGTCAAAATCTGACGTAATGACTGGGTTTTGATCGGGTGAAACTCTATGATTATATTTTTGACCTTCCCCAGATAGGAACGTGCTTCTTTTAAGACATGTTGCTCGCTTCCTTCAATGTCCAACTTCAGGAGGTCGACTGACTGGTTGATGCGCTGTAGCAGGTCAGACAGCTGAATAGCCGGCACTTGTCTTGAGCTAGTTTGCTGCTGGTGATTCCAGGCACCTTCTTCTCGTCCGGCCGTGCTCCACCACTGGATAGGAGAGCGGTCGAGATGAATGATGGTCTGACTACCGGAGTCGGTGAGTGCAGCGTTGATCAACTCTATATCCTGGAGTTGGTTCTCAAAGACGTTTTTCTGGAGGATTTTGTAGTTTTCTTCCAGCGGTTCAATCGCGTAAATTAGGGCATCTGGATACATTTTTTTAAAATAGAGTGTTGCCAGCCCGATGTGTGCGCCAGCATCGATAATCACGGGTTTGCTGGTCGCCAACTCCGTGTAGTAGACTCCATTGCCGAAGATCTCGCGCTTGATCGTATGGAACTCTCCAGACTGATGGAACCAGACAGTGAAAGGTGCAAGCTTGGTTGATTGCATCAACGTTGTCTCTCTATGCTCTATGAGCCAAAAAGCAGCTGCGTCACAAAATTAATCACGGGGCTGATTAAGACCACGATCGGTGAGACACCTTGGTACCAAGGGACAATCAGCGCCAGCATCAAAAAGAGGCCAAATCGTTCCATAAACTGTTCAAACTCTATAGCTAGGGTCCGGGGCAGTAGCGGTAAGACGATTTTGCTACCATCCAGCGGGTAGACCGGCACCAGGTTGAAAATAGCCAAGACGACATTGATCACCGCCACTTGGACTAGGCCATACAGCACAAACTCCGGCAACGGTATCAGACGAACACCGACTGCAATCAAGCCAGCCAGCAAAAGGTTGGTTGCTGGACCGGCCAGCGAGACCAGGGCGCTGTCCCGAAGGGGATTACGGAAGTTGAAGGGATCAATCTGCACAGGTTTACCCCAACCGAAACGAACGAGCAGGAGCGCGGCTGTCCCGAGCGGGTCAAGGTGGGCAAGAGGGTTAAGGGTAACCCGGCCCTGCATTCTCGGGGTAGGATCTCCTAAATGATCTGCGACCCAAGCATGGGCAAACTCATGGAAACTCAAAGAAAGAAGCAGTCCGCCAAAGGCAATCACGAACTCGATCGGACTAGTAAATAGAAGTGTTAGCACCTGCCCATTATACCAACCCAGGCTGAGGAGAGGCTGAGAAAGTCCTGGAGATGAGCACTTGGAGGTCTGTGGTATTCTCATAGTATGAGTCACAACAGAGAAGGCTCCCCTGATGCACCGGAGACGGCTGCAGAGGGTCAGCTTACCCAAAAACCGTTAGGTTTTCTCGAGCAACTTGACCGGGAAGCGGCGGCGACTCGCAGCCCCATTGAGCTCGTGCCGGGAGACATTCTAGTCAGGCGGAAAAATACGGGTGATCGGCCGCGGTCGTCATCTGCTGATCCTCAGGCCACTCGGCTAGCCTCGGAGCCTCTGTCCGAAAAAACCATTCTTGATCAGGCTGCGGAAATTGGCGAGGGTGGTTGCGGCTGTAACTGCCCCCGGTGCAGGTCAGGCAGCGGCCACTGCTACAGTGATCCGCGCTGTAAGGTAAGGCCCCCTCGCCCGCGCTGAAACACTGGCCGGGTCGTCCGCCCGTACCAGAAGTTTGCCTCCCCGGCAGGATAATGGTAAAATACCCTCTC
Organism: Patescibacteria group bacterium; assembly: GCA_019454415.1. Classification (GTDB taxonomy): domain Bacteria; phylum Patescibacteriota; class Microgenomatia; order UBA1400; family PJMF01; genus UBA924. The sequence continues at coordinate 60,646 of JACFOI010000002.1, forward strand.
GAACTAAGGAGTCCCATGCCATACAGCCTCAAGTACCCAACAGTCGCTCACATCGGTAAGCGTGTTTCCCATGCCAAAAACCGCACCAAGCACGCCTTCAAGTACAACCTTCATACCGTGACTGTGGTGATGAACGGCGCCAAGCAGCGTCTGCGGGTTCCCACTCGAGTACTGCGACAGCTCAAAAAAGCTGGTTTAACTACTCACTTCCACGCCGAAGAGAAATAAGTTTCTTCCGCTACTGGTTAGCGTACAGTGTTTTGACCTCGTTCCAGAGGGCAGGTTGTTGTCCCTCGATCTGGACCTGCTCTAAAGAGATCTTGTCTCCTAGCTTATGGACGCTCAGGACTTTCATCCGTTTCAGACCTTTAGTAGTCGGTAGATATGTCCATACCCCAGGCCAGGGGGAGAGCCCTTGCACGGCATTGGCGATAACTTCCGCCCATGAGTGGTGAGTATTTTGCTGTACCTCCACGAGCAGTTGGGAGGTTTGGTGATCTTGGACTTCGGGGTTGTGTGTCCCAGGAAGGCCGGCAGTGGCAGCCAGAGTTTCCCAGGAAATAAAGCCGTCATCTTTTTTGAAGCGTCTGGCAATCGGAGTGGGCGACTCAGCAGGTTGGGGGGTGGGAAGACGTGTACCAGCCGCCACTTCCTGCATGACTTGCGGCAGTGCTCGTGCAGCCAATTCAAAGCTGTGTTGGTAGTACTCAGTCTGGGTCCAGCTCGAGTCAACAGCAAACTCTTCTTGCCAGAGCAGCGGGCCGGTATCCAAGCCTTCACCCATAATCATGATCGTCACAGCCGAGGTTTTTTCGCCATACAGCATCACAAACTGCCCTGGAGAGCTACCCCGCCAGCGAGGTAAAAGAGACGGGTGAATATTAAGTGGAGCGATCTGCGGCCAGGCGAGGAGCCATTGGGGCACAAGATATCCAAAGTCGACGACCAACAGAAAGTCCGGTTGGGGCTCCAGCTGATCCTGGAGTTCAGGTCGCAGCTTGCCCTCCATAAACACGACTGGAAAATGATGCTCTTCCGCCCACAGTTGCAGTGGATTTTTGGTCAGGATTTGCTTACGCCCAATCGGTTGAGGCGGGGGAGTCAACACCCAGAGAATCTCAAACTGGCCGCTGACACGGAGAGCTTCGGCACAGATTCTGGTGTGTTGCGTGGAGCCGGCCACGCCGACGGTGTAGATCGTGGACATCTCAATTCTCCGTTTTGTTGACTCATGCACCTACTTGGCTAGGCTCTGATAGTAAAAAGCCTTCACCATCTCACTCGACATCTCATCCATCTTTTTGCCTTTTTCCTTGTACAAAGGAAGGTCAAGCTCAGCGCTGTAGTCAATGAACAAGCGTCCCTCTAGATGGTCATACTCATGCTGCATCACACGGGCGGCGTATCCTTCAAACCGCTCCTGACGGGTTTTCAACTCCGTCCCGACTAGTTCATCAAACTCCGCCACCACCCATTGATGTCGGGGAACCGGCCCATAGATCTCGGGGATTGAAAGACAGCCTTCCAGAATCGGCTCATCGGGATTATCGCCAAACGTCAGTTCTTGACTGACCTCTAAAAATGTCGGATTCAGAAAGTAACGGAGCACGGGCTCGCCATCGTTACGATTTCCCGAAACTGGCAGCAGTGTCGTAAACACCCGCCAACTCTCGTCAACCTGAGGAGCGGCCAGGCCAACACCTTTTGGATTATCTTTTTTGGCTAGAGTGTCTCCGAGCTGTTCCAGAAATCCTAGAAACTTCTTATCAACAGTAGAAACAGGCTGGGCAACCTGTCGGAGAGTTTTGTGTGGGACAGTAATAATCTTCATCATCTTCTAACGCGGTTAACGCGGTGCTTTTTTGGCGCCCGCTGTGGCGATCTGGGCTTCAATGCTGGCAACGCCATCTTTGGCAATAATGTTTGCCGGCTGGATTTTATCAAGAATGTAGCGATATTGGTCGAGAGCTTTAGGAAGTTCCTGCTTTTCCAGATAGAGTTGCGCTAGAGACATCCGGGCCTCTTCGTAGTTGGGTTTCATTGCCACGGCTTGTTCAAAGTCTGCCTGAGCCTGCTGGGTTTCACCTTGAGCGAGGTTAATCAGACCTAAGTTATAGCGAACTTTGGGATCGGTCGGCGCCAACTCACTCGCTTTCAGGAGGGTTTCTTCAGCTTTGGGCAGGAGCGTGGGATCCTGCGCTGCTAGTGCGGCCAGAATCCGAGTGCGTGTTTTGTAGAAGTTCAGATGATGCGGGTTACTGGCAAGCATCTCGTCGGCCTTTTCGACCGCTGCCTCACGGTAGAGAGCGGCTGCCGTGGCCTCGTTCACCTCAGCAAATGCGATGCTCAGCATGCTGTATGTCTCGCCAAGCTCCTCCGCAAAAATGCCCTCACCACCACCAATGCGGTAGGCCTCTTCCAGTGCCTCAACACCATCAGCATACTGTTGAGATTGATTCAGCTGCTTGCCTCGGGCCAGGAGATAGTCAGCTCGCCAAGCTCGCCAGATTGTCAGTAAACCCAACACCACAATCAGTCCCACCACCCCGGGCCACAGCCACTGAAGAGGATGCAGCTGGTCATCGTTCTCACTTGCTAAAGCCAGCTGCCGCTGGTTCTTCTTAGACAAACTGGCTGCGGTGACACGGGTTTTGGCCTCGGTTGAACTCTGTGACGCGAGAGCCGGTTGTTGCAGTAGCCAGCTCATCGCTGGAAGGAGGAACAGAAGTAGGCTGACTGTAACCGTGGAAAACCCAAAAAAGTTGGAAACGGAGAGTGCCACTACACCAGCGCTGACACTGATTAAAAATGCACTCAATTGAGTCGTATTCTGTCTATTCCGGATTGCCATGTACGCTGGATAGCCCAAGAAAGATCCAAGCAGCACGCAGTACGTGATTAGACCGAAAAGACCGGTAGTGGCCAAAAAGTTGAGAAACTCATTGTGGGCTTTGTTATAGAGGAAGTCCCACTCAGAAATAGTGTTATGTTCCATGGGGCGGTCTTGGTAGTAGCTATAGGCAAAGGTTTCTACACCTGAACCGAAGAGAGGATAGCGTTTCCATACATCCAGCGCCCCTCGCCAGACGATCTTGCGGATTTCGCCAGAGTCAGTGCCGCCGACTTCCAGTCGATTTGCTACCGGTGTGGTTTCCGGAGGCGGCGTAGGCGTCTTTTGAATGAGACTCAGCAGTGAGGGAGTATAAGGTGTCCCAAAAATGATGGCCAACAAGATAATCCCGGCTGCCACCACGCCCGTTGATCGGAACTGGGTGAACACATTCTTGACCTCGGTGCTCCAGTCTTTTTGATTCTTTTGAGCCAGGTCCTTCTTCATCCACATAAGTGCCAGTACTGCAAACCAAATCGTTCCCACGACCAATCCCAGTATCCCGGACCGAGATTTAGAAAATAAAAGATCAAGCATCAGTGCCCAGCTAGTAATGCTGTAGAGCCACCGTTCCTTGCCGGCGCGCAGAGCAGCGCAGATGGTAAAGACTGGCAGCAGCGTAATTGCAAATGCAGCCAGCCAGTTCGGTTGCCCGAACGTGGCAAAGACCCGATTCTGAACATCCTGAATCCAGCAGTCCGCGTTGTAGCTTAGCCAAAGTTGGCTAGGGCTGAGGACTTCAGACAGCGGCAGGTTTTGAGAAAGGTGACTACTATTAATAAGGATGCAGCTGAATGAGTGGCCAAAATGTTCAGGGATGGCGACAAACGAGACAATCAAGCTGGTCACTGCCAAAGTTTTGAAGTAGTCCCAGATTCTTTTGGCAGAAATTTTTTGGACAAAAACAGCGAAAAGAACTGTGTAGGCGAAGGTAGAGAGCAGACCTCCATGGAAGCGAGTGTAGTAGCCGAAGATTGAGGTGGGAGGATGAATCGAAAAGATGGTCGAGACGAGCTGAGAGAGAATAAAAAAGGCGATCGGCAGATCAAAAACCGTCTTCTTCCAAACAAACTGTCGATGCATGGCCATCTGGGCAAGCCAGAGCCCACCGATAATCAAGGCCATCGCATAGACGAAGAGCATCTTATTGAACTCAAAAAGCTCTTCATTAAACCAGGTGAATAGCAAGGGTGTCACAAAGAAGAGAACGTGGTAACACCACGAAATCGTATTCGAGAAGAACTGGTCTGCCTTTTTCATTAACGCTAGTATAGCGTTTCATCTTCTGATATATATATGCATAGATTCATCAGGAGTTATTGCTATGACTGATCAAACTGCCCAACCCCAACCCACCGACATGAATGTCCCCTCAGTTGCCCCGGCTCCCGCAGCTGCAGACGAGGCTGCAGAGTCGACCAGCGAAGCACTCGAAGATCAAAATATCTTTGATCTGCTTGGCATTAATAAAGCAACCGACCAGGAAAAGGAACTTTTTCTAGATGAGCTTCAACAAGTCATCTGGGAAGACTTTGTCGAGAATGACGTGGAGCTGCTGCTGACCGAGGATGAGCTGAAAGAGTTCAGAAAGATTTCCGAGAACGGTGAAGCCAAAGAAGACGAGCGACAAGGACAGATGATCGAGTTCCTTGAAAAACTTATCCCGGATCTGGAAAAGATCATGCTCGAAAAAGCCTTGGAACTCAAGGAAGAGTTAACTCGAGAGAGAATTACAGAATATCAAGACTTCTATAAAAATGACGCTGCTAAGCTAGAGACTGTAAATCAAGCACTGTCATTGGCAGACCAACAACAATGGCGGACCGCAGCTGAGAAACTCAACTCTCTCCAGGCCTAAGCAGAACGGTATACTTGTCTCATGAGTGATTCAGGAAAGTCTCCGCAGAGCGCGAGAGTACGTGCTCGTTTTCGACCATATACTGGGCCACTTTGTTTTGACGTAGGTTCACATACTACCAAGCTCTTGACAGAGAATGGCCAGTTTCTGACGCTGCCCACTTGTTTTATTCGTCATATCAGCACAAAGGCTGTGATGGCAGTTGGTGAACGGGTGATTAAGATGCTCGGTAAGCTGCCGGAAGACGTGGAAGTTGTTTTCCCAGTCAGGGCGGGGCAAGTGGTCGACAGTGTGGGGTTTAGTCAGTTTGTGCAGGCGATTGCTCAGGAGTACGTTGCCAGTGATCTGTTGGCATTCCTGCGACCGGTCAAACTGAAGGCGGCATTGTTGTACTCCAGTCATGAGACCCAACGCGCCGTTTTTGGAAAAACTCTCCGACAGTTAAGCTGGCGTGTCCAACTCCAACCGATGTCAACTGCACTCTGGGCGGCCGTTTCCGGTCAGCACCTTTTTACTACCCAAGGCTGTGTGATAGACATTGGTGGGATGACGACCAAGATCTATCTGTTTGCAGAGCAGCAGCTCAGTGTTTCGCAAGTGGTGGAGTTTGGCGGGGATGACTGGACGATGGATATTATCCAGACTCTTCGCAGAGAGTGTCATTTAGAGGTGGGCTGGTCCACGGCAGAAGAGCTCAAACGGACAGCGCTCCGCTTTACCGGTCGTCAGCAAAAACACACCGTTCAGGGCAAAGACGTGGTCAGTGGGTTGCCCACGGCCAAAGTGATTAATGATGAACTGTTTTTGACAGGATCCAGCCGACTGGTCGAGCGGGTGATTCAGTCTTTTGAAGAAGTCTGCCAGAATGCTCAGCCAGAGCTGGTAGCAAAAGTGCTGGAACGGGGAATCTATCTCACTGGCGGAGGAAGTCTGATTCCGGGTCTGGGAGCTGTTCTCCAAGAGACCTTGAAGTTGCCAGTATCCGTAGCCATAAAACCATTGGAGGATATAGTTCGAGGTCTGGCGGTCAGTTGAAAGCACAATAGAGGCGGCGAAAACATGTCTGTACTACGCATGGGACTTTCACAGAAGCGTCGCAACCAAGTAAACATATGGTTGGGGTCGGTGCTGACTGTTTTACTGTTGGCAGTATTGGAGTATGCGGGTCTGTTGACCAGCTTGCGGGGTGGGATTGAACAAGCCATTCAGCCGTTTCTTAAAGGGGGATCACAAGTGGTCCGAACAACCAGGCTACCACTAGAGTGGATCAGGGTGGCCACTAGAAAGTATACCTATGTGTTGGATCTTGAACTCCGCTACGCAGAGAGCGCCGCACAACTGAGTGAACTAGACCGCCTCCGCAAAGAGAATGAGTCTCTACGCCAACTTCTTGAGGGTGAACAGGCCAGTTTAAGCGCCCAGCTTCCGCAACGAAGGCTGGCATCTGTTCTTTCATATGCACAACCAACCATCTCTCTCGGGACCGCAGATAGCGTTCACGAGGGGGCATTAGTTTTTGTAGGAGGAACAGTGGTCGGTCGAGTGACACAAACTTCGATTCATGAATCACAGGTCAAGCTATTGCCGGCATTCGGTCAAGCCGATGTGTTGCTAGTGCAAACGGAAGCGGGAGTTTCCGGTTTGCTGTTAGGTGAGAACGGCGAGATCATACTCAAAGAGATTCCGATTGATGCGGCGATCCAGGTCGGACAGCGGGTAGAGACCAGCGGGCAAGTTGGAGTACTTCCACATCTCTATATTGGTCGCATCTCTGCTGTTCGTCGGGAAGAAGGCGCCCCGACCCAAACCGCAGTCATTGATCAAGGTATCTCTTTCTATCGAACCTCAATTGTGGAGGTGATGCCATGAAGTTTCCCCGCGGCTCCGTCCTCGCCTTGGCTCTGCTCTTGCTCCTGACACTTTCTGTTGAACAGGCTTTTACCTTGCCTGTGTTGGTGACTCTGATCCTGCTGATTCAGCAGCCACTTTTGACAGAGACAGAAAGCGTTGTGCTGGCTGCGGTGATCGGTCTCTTTGTGGCAGTGGTCTACCATGTGCCGTTGGCGGTGGGAGTGGGTGCTTTTGTATTGGTGACGTTGATGAGTAGAACCGTTCTGGAGAAAGTTCACGTACAAGCCCGAGACGCAGCCCTGACGCTCGGATTGTGTGCCAGTTTGGTCTGGTTTATGAAGACACCGGTAACAATGTGGGGCGCTGCCGCCTTCTTAGCATATTTTCTGAGCGTGATCGTGGTACTGAGAGTCTGGGTTAGTCGACGAGCATTTCATGCAAAGTTTAGAATCTAAATACACTATCTCAACGGGGAAGGTCTATCCATATCGTGCGACTTGGCTAACAGTCACATGCGCAGCCTGTGCACTCTTTACCGTGCTTTTTTTGCGACTGGGAGATATTCAGCTGGCCAACGGAGAGACATTTCAGGAACAGGCGGACGAAAACCGTTTCTTCCGCCAGCCGCTTCCTGCACAGCGTGGATTAATTTTGGATCGTTATGGTGATCCGCTCGTCTGGAACATTCAGCAGTACTTTCAAGTCTCCGATCCTCAAGTGCTCTTCCCGGTGTTAACGCCGATCACCCGAGAGTCTGCACTTCAGCTGGTTGCTACCGCTGGAGCCGAAGCAGTCACCACTCAGCCTCAACGCCTGTATCGCTTTCCCAACTCACTCGCTCATGTGGTGGGCTATGTGGGGGAGGTGACGGCTGAGGATCTACAACGTTCTTCGGAGTTTCGGCCGGGAATGACTATCGGCAAAGCCGGATTGGAACTCCAATATCAGGACTCGCTGCGGGGTGTAGAGGGTAATGTCACCTATGAAGTTGATGCACTTGGTCGTAAACAACGCCAGGTACAAGTTCAGTCGGCAGTCACCGGCAAAGACTTGGGCACCAGCATAGATCCGTATTTAACTGAGTACGTCGCTCGGCAGCTGGGAGATGTGCTGGGTACCGCTATCGTTACTGATGCTGCCAACGGAAAAGTATTGGTATTGACCAGCAAGCCTGCGTTTGACCCGAATCTTTTTACTCAAGTCAGTCAAGATATTTCCAAAGAAGTAGACCGTAAACAACAAGTGGCTGCATTGTTCCAGGATCCACGAAATCTATTTTTTAACCGTGCGATCTCCGGTGCCTATCCACCAGGGTCAGTGTTTAAATTAATGACGGCACTTGCCGGGCTCGAAAACCAAAAAATTGATCAGTCTACCCAGGTAGTTGATGAGGGGGTGTTGAAAGTCGGGGAGTACCAGTTTGGCAACTGGTACTACCGCCAGTACGGAAGAGTAGAAGGTCCGATTGCACTGGAACGGGCAATTGCACGCAGTAACGATATTTACTTTTATAAAGTAGCCGAATGGGTGGGGCCGAGCGGATTGGCAGAGTTTGCCCGGATGTTCGGGTTTGGTGACAGAACGGGGATTGAGCTGCCAGCTGAAGCGCGGGGAGTAGTTCCAGACCCGGAATGGAAAGAGAAAGTCAAAGGAGAGCAGTGGTTTTTGGGAAATACCTACCACTTTGGCATTGGACAGGGAGACGTGCTGACTACACCAATCCAAGTGGCACAGATGAGTCAGGCGCTGGCAAATGGGGGAGCAGTCTGTCCTTTATCAGTTCTGGCAGGAGACACCACGAACGGCAATATCCAAACAGGAAATACTTCTCAATGCCATCAAGTTGGCATTCCCATCGAACACTGGAAGTTAGTGCTCAATGGTATGATGGGGGCGTGTTCTGAGGGAGGGACTGCTTTCCCATTTTTCAGCTATAACACGGGCAAGTACGACCCACAAAAAGCCGCGGACCTCAACTTTGCCAATGGTGCCGTTGCTTGTAAAACCGGAACTGCTGAGTTCGGGGCCGCGGATGAGAAGGGTCACCGCCGAACACATGCCTGGTTTACAGCGCTGTTGACGCTGCCACAAGCTGAAGGACAGGCAGGCGCAGTTGCCAGCCCAAGCGCCGAAGCTAGCTCCAGTGCAGATGTTGCGGGAACGGCAGAGTTATCGGAATCGATGTCAGCAACGATCCCTCCATCCAAGATTAAGGCTGTCTCAGAGATGAGTGACGAAGAGCTTCATCAGCTCTGGAAAGAAAAGATACAGAAGTTTGGTTTTCCTGCAAAAATTACCGTGACTGTGCTCGTAGAGAGTGATGAAAAGGTTCCTTTCCGTGAGGGTTCTGCCGATGCAGGTCCGATCGTCAGAAAGATTGTTGACTGGTTAGCAAGTCCCTGAGTCGTTTTTCTGTCTGAGGTTCATCTAAATCGCTTTCATGGAATTTTGCGCGAAAAACATACGCTTCGTGTAAGGTCTGTGAGATATCTTCTTGCCATGAGATATACAAGGAAGATTGAGCTGCCAAGAGAAGAGAAGCTAAAAGGAATGGCTGTGCTGCTGGCGGTGCCGGGTTTCGGACGCGCGACAGTCCGCGAGTTGATAAAAGTCTGGGAACGTAAAGGATTTACTGTCGCTGAGGCATGGTCTCAGCAGACACGTTGGAAGTATCGAGGCTTTGAGTTATCGGAGCAGCAACGGGTAGCTCTCAATGAGTTCCGCCAAACGTGGACAGTTGAAGGATACTGGCAGCATCTTCATCAAGGAGGTGTAGAGGTCTTACCTCATTGGCAGTTTCCCGAGCTTCTTCAGCAGATTACTGATCCACCACTCTTGCTATTTCTCAAAGGAAACATAGGGTGTCTGCGACCCACACATATTGCAGTAGTGGGCAGCCGAACACCCACTCGGTATGGTCAATGGGCCACTCAACGCATTGTTAGTCAGTTGTTAGAAAAGGATGTCTCGATCGTGTCAGGTTTTATGGTGGGAATCGACTATCAATCCCATCAAGTTGCTGTCCAGGTGGGCGGAAGGTCGGTGGGAGTGCTGGGTTTTGGCTGGGGAAAAATGTACCCGCGGCACTTATCCCGAGCTGCAGAGGAGTTTCTGGCAGCTGGAAATTTGTTTGTGACGGAGTATCCACCTGGTTTTCCACCCAGTCCTGGCCAGTTTCCGGCCAGAAACAGAATTGTGGCTGGTTTGGCTGCGGCGACGCTGGTGGTCGAGGCTCGAGAAAAGAGTGGCAGCTTGATCACGGCTCAATGCGCGTTGGAAGCAGGCAGAGTAGTCGGAGCAGTTCCCGGTCCAATTGATAGTGTGTATAGTCAAGGTACGCATTTTTTGTTAAGGCAGGGCGCCTTGCTTGTCGAGAGTGGACGGGATGTACTCGAGGAACTGAAGCTGTGATATTATGCCCTGTACGCAATTTCGACGAATTTGAGTTATGAAACTTGTCTTAGTAGAGTCACCAACCAAAGCTCGAAAGCTGAGTGGGTACCTCGATAAACAGTACGTTGTTCGGGCCTCAGTCGGACATATTCGGGATTTACCCAAGTCAAAGCTGGGTGTTGATGTGGCGCGCGGATTTGAGCCGGAGTACTTGATTCCCAAGGACAAGCAAAAGGTCGTCAAGGAGCTGCAGCAACTGGCCAAAAGCGCTGAGATCGTCATTCTGGCTACTGACCCTGACCGTGAAGGTGAAGCGATTGGCTGGCACTTGCAACAGGTCTTGGGTCCAAAAGTGGAAAAGGACACGCCTTTTGTCCGTTCCACCTTCCACGAGATTACTAAACAGGCTGTTCTTGACGCCATTTCTCATCCGGAACAGCTCAACATGAACTTGGTAGATGCGCAGCAAGCTCGTAGAGTGCTGGACCGCTTGGTCGGTTACTCAGTTTCGCCGGTACTCTGGAAGAAGATCCGCTATGGTCTGTCTGCCGGACGAGTTCAGTCAGTAGCACTTCGTCTGATCGTAGAGCGTGAACGAGAGATTGAGGCGTTTGTTCCGGAAGAGTACTGGGAACTGGATGTGCTGCTCGATACTGCCGTAGGGAATAGTGGAAAAGTAGACCAGGAATGGAAGAGCGGCAAGCCAGAGGATACCCCTGCGGGAATGCTCGTGGCTCGATTGGTCAAGCTGGATGGCAAAGAGTACAAGCCGACGAATGCCCAGGATGTCTTACCAGTAGTGGGTGTACTTCCCGGCGCAGCGTATGAAGTAGTTTCAATCGAGAACAAAGAGCGTCGTCGCTCCGCTCCGCCGCCATTCAGCACCTCCACCCTTCAACAGCAAGCCGCTACCAGACTTGGGTACACTTCCAAGAACACCATGCGCCTGGCCCAACAGCTCTACGAAGAAGGTCTGATTACGTATCATCGTACCGACTCTCTCAACATTGCTGGTCAGGCTATTCAAGCAGCCCGTGGTTACCTCGAGCATGTCTATGGCGCCCAGTATGTCCCGGCCAAGCCGAACTACTACTCCAACAAGTCCAAGAATGCCCAAGAAGCACACGAAGCGATTCGTCCGACTGACGTTCAGCTCAGTCCGGAACGGATGCGGAGCATGCACGTTGGTAAACTGACCGAACAACATGCAAGGCTTTATGAGTTGATCTGGCGTCGTTTCCTAGCGAGTCAGATGCCGCCAGCTGTTTACGACCAGACGACCGCGATGATCTCATTTGCCGCAGCCGATCAGTCGCATACCGGTCAGCTGAAAGTGACGGGTTCTGTTCTGAAGTTTGATGGCTGGATGAAGCTTTTCCCCAATCAGGGGGACGTGATTTTGCCGCCTTTAACAGAGAAGCAACCCTTGGAGTATCGTGACCACTTGGATGCACAGAAGTTTACCCAACCGCCGCCACGCTATAACGATGCCTCACTGATTAAGACGCTTGAACAAGAAGGAATTGGCCGTCCGAGTACCTACGCTTCGATCATCTCGGTGATTGAGGATCGAGGCTACGTCGAGCGCAAAGAGAAGAAGTTCTTCCCAACGCCGATCGGAATGGCTGTCAGCGACTTTCTGCTGGCCCACTTCCAGAAAATCGTAGACTACAAGTTCACAGCCAATATGGAAGACGATCTGGACGCGATCTCGCGGGGTGAAAAAGAGTGGCGCAAGATTATCGCTGAGTTCTATGGACCGCTTGAGAAAACAGTGGGCGAAGTTGTCGAAAATGCCGACCGTGCCCAGATTCCCGTCGAAAAAACCGGCGAGCCCTGTCCGAAGTGTGGAGCCACGGAAGGTGGTGAGGTCGTAATCCGGACGGGTCGGTTTGGCAAGTTCAAAAGTTGCAGCAGGTTCCCGGCCTGTGACTACACGGAGAACATCGTCAACAAAGTAGAGGGTGTCATGTGTCCGCTTTGTCATGAGGGTGAAGTGCTGATTAAGCCCACTCGGTATGGTCGTGACTTCTATAGTTGCAGCCGTTACCCCAAGTGTGACTGGGCCAGTTGGCAGAAACCAAAGCCTGGCGACGTGATCACCAAAGAACAGTGGGAACAAGTCAAAGCGGAACGGGAAGAACGACGAAAAGCCAAGGAAGCGAACGGAAAGACGACCGGAAAAGCCGTCGCCCGTAAGCCCCGAGCCAAAAAAGCAACCAAGACAAAGAAAAAAGCTGCCCCGTCTAAAAAATCTTAGACACCACAATGACAGACACCTTGCAGCCGTTACGCATCGCCCTTTTTGGAGGTAGTTTTGATCCTCCACACGTTGCTCATCGAGATATTGCACTTTATCTTTTGCAAAACAGGATCGCTGATCTGGTTTGGTATGTGCCGGTCAAACATCATCCGTTCGGTAAAACAGTTCACTCCGACACTGTCAGAGTGGAGATGTTAACGCTGATGTTGGAGCAGATGAAGAGGGAACATCCCGAGTTGGCTGGTCAGTTACGCATCGAAACCCACGAACTTGAACAGAATCAGGTCAGTTACACGCTTGAAACCCTTCAAAGCTTACGTCAAAAGTACCCGCAGCATCACTTCCGCTGGGTTATCGGGACGGACAATCTAGCCAAGTTTGATCAGTGGAATGGTTACCCTCAGATCCTGCAAGAGTTTGGGGTGATCGTTTATCCCAGAGAAGGATCACTGGCTGAACCTCTACGGGAAGGAATGGAGTTCTTGGCAAATGCACCGAAAGTGACGGTCTCATCAACAGAAGTACGTGCTTTAGCAGCGTCCGGGAAAACACTCGAGGGACGACTCACTCCTGAAGTAGCAGGGTATATTCAGGCGCACGATCTGTATCACTAGCTGCAAAAGCTTTGCCGTCAAACGGTCACGATCCCTCCTTTGCAGCCTCAGGCACTGTGATATAAATAGCGCATGTCACTCAAGTTAGACTCTCCCGAACAAACTGCAAACACGATCGTCAAGTTTTTACAGCAGACCTTTCGGGAACAGAATAAAACCTGCGCTGTCATCGCCGTCTCAGGCGGAATTGACTCCGCGCTTTCGCTCGCGCTGCTCGCTCAAGCGCTCCCAGCCAACCAGATCACTACCTTATTTTTACCCTACGGTGACCAGTCCACTGACGATGCCGAACAGATGGCTGAGTTTCTGAATATCCCCAAAGAAAATCGCCGCAAGCTCAACATCCAGCCGATTGTCGACGCAGTCGAGACACAGCTAATCTTGGGTGACAAAGATCACCACCGCAAAGGCAATATCATGGCACGGGCGCGAATGATCCTGATCTACGACACTGCCAAAGAGCTGGATGCCCTCGTCTGTGGCACCGAAAACAAGTCTGAACACTTCTTGGGATACTACACGCGATTTGGAGATGCCGCATCCGATATTGAGCCGATAGCGCACCTTTACAAAACAAATGTCCGTCAGATGGCGGAGTACTTGGCATTCCCGCCCCAGTTTCTGGCCAAAGCACCCTCGGCCGGGTTATGGCACGATCAGACCGATGAGAGCGAGATGGGCTTTAGTTACGAAGTGGCTGATCAAGTGCTTTATCAGCTCGTCGACGAACACAAAGACCCTGAACAGATCACAGTGCCAGGCGTTACGACTGACACCGTCAAGGCTGTTATCCAACAAGTCAAAAATAATCGCTTTAAGTTCCACGTTCCATACGTGATGGAGTAGGAGGCGCGTATGGTTGATTCCCATAAGCCAGCCAAAGTGTTTCTTGATGCCCAAGAAGTCATACCGGTTGTTCAAAAATACCGAAAAGAATCCAAAACTATTGTGCTTACTCAAGGCGTCTTCGATCTCGTCCATATCGGTCATGCACGATACTGCGATGAAGCCAAGAAGTACGGTGATATCTTGATCGTTGGCGTCGATAGTGACGAAAAAGTTCGCCACCGTAAGGGTCCGGATCGGCCGATCGTTCCTCAAGAAGAACGGCTGGAGATGTTGACCTACTTGCGCTCTGTAGATGCGGTGGTGCTGAAAGAGCTGAACGCGCCTAAACTCAACTTGATCAAGTTGATCCAACCGGATGTGCTGGTGGTTACTCGGGATAACTACACGGATTTTTCAGAAGAGAAACGAAAAGCAATCGACACCTACTGCGGTCGGGTAGTGGTGCTTGACCCGATGGCCACCACCTCGACCAGTGCCAAGATCCGTCGGCTCCAGATTGGAGCTGCCAAAAAAATCGGCGACACCTTGAGCGCCAAGTTGGTGGGGACGATTGAAGAAGTCTTGAAAGAGCTCAAGGGTGAAACACCAGAGGAAGAAGCCAGTAAGCTGCTAGCCTCTAGAAAGAAGAAGAAATGAAGTTTGTGATTGCCTATGTGCCGGTGATCCAGCTGGGATACGTACGTTTCTTCGAGCAACACAAGGATGCGAATCGTTTCTTTGTCTTGGGGAGTGATGTGCTCTCGATGTTTGACTGGCTGCGCAAAGATCTGCGCGCCTTACCCCCAGAGGAAGCAGCGGAGGGACTGCGAACGATCCTGCGCTCCCAAAAAATCCCGGTCGATGTCGATATTTTAGATACCAAAAAGTTGCAAAAATTATTTAACCCGAAAAAGGATCGATTGATCGTTCCAGATGAAGAAATTATGCATATTTTGGCCGATCAATTTTGGAGCGATTTTGTCAAAAATGGTCACCTCGAGTTTTTTCCTGTTTTTCTGCGATACGATAAGCAAAAAACTACCCAGCAGAATGTCATCGAGAGTGACAAAAAAATGGCATTTTCCGATTTTTCGAGGAAAATGATGGCTGAAGCACAAAAAATCGCGACCCGAAGTGCTGATTGGTGGAGGCAGGTCGGAGCAGTCCTGATCAAAAATGATGCGGTAATTCTGAGTGCTTTTAACCAACACGTGCCAGATCAGTACCAAACTCTTTTCCAAGGAGATCCTCGAGGGAACTTTCATAAAGGAGTGAACATTGAGTTGACCACTGCATTTCACGCAGAAGCTGCGGTAATTGCTGAAGCTGCCCGTCAAGGTATCTCATTAGAGGGAACGGAGCTGTACGTGACGACTTTTCCATGCCCAAACTGCGCTAAGTTGATTGCTTACTCTGGAATCAAGAGGCTCTACTTTCAGGAAGGCTATGCCATGGTTGATGGGGAGAGCATCTTGAAGGAGAAGGGCGTCGAGATTGTGCACGTCGAGTAAGTTCCCGGACCCCCTAGAGCCTCCCCAACAGAAAATTACTATAATTACTCTGATTGTAGTAAAACCTTTTTTGCTATACTGACAGCAGAGAAAATCTAGGATGAGTTGATAGAGAAGTTTAAAAAAGACAAAAAAGATTGACAGAACAATCTAAAAAATGATATGATGAGACTGTTGAACAACACACCTCGTCGCGCGCGCTCGTCGCATTAATTCCTACAGGGTTTACATTGATTGAGTTGATGGTCGTCGTCGCCATTATTGGTATTCTGATGGCAGCAGGAATTGTGGCATTTTCTAATATTCAGAAGGCAGCGCGGGATGCCCGACGTAAGGCTGACGTGGATGCGATGGGTAAAGCAAAAGAGCAGTTCTTTGCTGAATCCGGTAGATATACGTTCCATGTAAATGGGAACGAATCCACCCAATCGTACAACAACGGCTATTGGTCACATCCTATAACCTTAGCAAGCTTTGGAAATGCCTTTTCAGCTGGACTACCTGTTGATCCTATCAATAACGCCACATACCTGTATTACTACAATGCTTGTCATGGTACGACTTGTGGAGCAAATGGTGGGAGTCGATACTGTATATCAGCACGGCTTGAGAAGGGAAAAGGAAACTGTAATGGCGCAAGCAACTTTTCTTGCGCCTGGAGACCCCCTGGAACTGGTACACACTACTGTGTTTCCAGTCGACAGTAGCCTTTCGCTGCTTACCCCTTACCAATCTTAAACCTGACTGGCTTGAAGTTGGGGTGGTCAAGTGCGGGCACGATGAACTGAGCATGAATATGATTGACTGTCCCAGCCGAGTAATTGGTATCACCGAAGCGGATCGCCATCCCACCGCCAGGAACCTGATACTCTTTTTCCGCCCAGGCCAAAAGCTCAAATAGTTCCTTGCCGGCTTCCGGTGGGATCTCCGATAGCTTCTCAGCATGCTTCTTCAAGATAGCCAGCAAATGCAGCTTAGTGAACTCATACGGCCATTGGTTGGGCGTTAAGATCCAGTACTGGCCTTCCTTAATGATCTGTTGCTTATGATACTTACGCAAGTTGTCCAGGCAGAAGGGACACTGGCCATCCGCAATAATCTGCTGCATGACCTGGCGTTGATCGTCCTCGCGAGCGTTATCCATATCAACGAAAAGTTTGGTGTTTGGGGTGCTGTCTGACATATGTGTTCCTTTGCACCTGCCTAAATAGCTACAGGAATGTTCTTGATCCCCGGATGTGGGTTGTAG
>JACFOI010000002.1:77202-96931 GCA_019454415.1 Patescibacteria group bacterium
TGCACCTGCCTAAATAGCTACAGGAATGTTCTTGATCCCCGGATGTGGGTTGTAGTCGCTCAGCTCAAAATCATCCTTCCGGAAGGCAAATAAATCTTTAGTCGGATTAGTCAGCCTCATCTTGGGCAGCGGACGTGGCTCGCGCTCGAGCATCGTTTTAACAGCGTCAACTTGATCAACATAGATGTGGGCGTCAGAAATAGTGTGGATGTACTCATAAGGCTCGACGTCCAAGACCTGTGCCAGCATCATCGTTAAGGCTCCATACTGCACCATGTTAGATGGCACCCCAATCGGCACGTCACCGGAACGCTGGAACATGTGGACAGTCAGTTTATTATCCAAAATGCGGAAGTGCAGCCAGCCGTGGCAGGGGGCGACGACCACTTTTTGCGTTTTGCCTTTCCCTCGAATAATGTACTGCGGTACCCAAGGGGTAATGAAGTGAGTCCGCAAGTGCGGCAGCTCTTTCATCTGCTCGATGATATTTTTGAACTGGTTATAGCCAGCACCGTCGACAGTCGGGAAGTCGTGGAAGGCAGCGCCATATGAACCAGGGCCCAGGTCGCCGGTCTCCAGTCCACGCTTGTGGCACTTGGCTTCAGTGCCCCAAGGCGCCCACCAGTAACAGCCATAAGACTCGAGTTCCTTGAGCGTCCGCGCGCCGTTGATAAAGCCGATGATCTCGGCGATGGCTTGTCTCCAGATGGTTACCTGGAGTCGCTCGCTTTCTTTGGGCGCCATGTTGCGCTCAGTGATCATCGGGAAACCTTCGGCTAATTTGAAGCGCATTGAACCGGGGGCCATCAAGGTAATGGCATCGGTTTCGAGTTGGGTGTTGGTACGTTCACCATAATCAAGGATTTTTTGTAGAAGCTCTCTGTATTGGGTGTCGATGTGTGTCGTCATAACTTCCTGGCGGGGGCTGAGTCTAAAATACAAGCTTACACTCCGTAGTGCAAGTAATGAACGAGTTTGTTACCATCGACCCATGAAGCTAAAGATCAAACTTTTCGACAAAACTCTCCCGTCCCCAGAGTACAAATCAGAAAAAGCTGCCGCGCTTGACCTTTATGCGCGCCAAACAACGACCATCCAGCCAGGGGAAGTTGGGATGGTGCCACTGAATATTGCCATGCAGCTGCCGAAGGACCACTGGGTGTTGATGTCAGCTCGCAGCTCACTCCATAAAAAAGGAGTGATGATGGCCAACGGCATCGGCGTGGGGGATGAAGACTACTGCGGTGACAATGACGAGTATCGAGCTGCACTCTGGAACTTTACCCAGCAGCCAGTCACAATTGAACGGGGTGAGCGGATTGTGCAGATGATTGTCATGCAGCGCGAGCCCGTGGAGCTAGAGATTGTCGAGAAGCTGGACGGTAAAGATCGGGGTGGTTTTGGTAGCACTGGTAGCAAATAGGAAAGAGAAGCTAAGGCAAGGGAAAAGAGGCAGAAAGGCAACATGCACGTGTTCTTAATTGCGGCAATCAGTATCGATGGACAGATCGCGGAGGCGACTGACCAGGTCTCCACTGCGTGGACGAGCAAAGAGGATCACAAGTTCTTTGTTCAGCGTACAAAACAAGCTGGCGCGATGGTGTTTGGTTCGTCAACCTTCCGCACGTTTAACAGGATTCTTCCCGGTCGAGCAAATATTGTCTACACCCGTGATGTAGAGCAGTTTCGGGCAAGCACGCCTTTGACCGTGGTAGAAGTTACGGGTGATACA
Organism: Patescibacteria group bacterium; assembly: GCA_019454415.1. Lineage (GTDB taxonomy): Bacteria > Patescibacteriota > Microgenomatia > UBA1400 > PJMF01 > UBA924. The sequence continues at coordinate 78,935 of JACFOI010000002.1, forward strand.
ACTGAGTTGCAAAATACAGAAGTGCTGTACGCGACCAGTTTGGAGCCAAAAACGCTGGTCGCCGTTTTGGAAAAGGCCGGTGTGAACGAGCTGGCCGTTTGCGGCGGGTCGTCGATCTATGCCCAGTTTGTCAAAGCTGGCGTGGTGCAGACGTTGTACCTGACGCTGGAGCCGATCGCGATTGGTAAGGGCGTGCCGCTGTTTGCAGAGTCGGTCCAAACAAGGCTTACGCTTAACAACGTCACCCATCTTTCTGAGCAGACGCTGCTCCTGGAGTACTCAACTTTTTTCGTAACTAGAGAAAATACTTAAATATTTGCTATAAACAAACTGTCGTGCGTACTCTTGCTCCTTGTTTTGTTGTTCAAGGATTCCGATATCAACTAGCCTGTTGGTGAGAGTATTTGCTCCTGCTCGTGTATATCCTGTCCATTCGATGATCTTATTAACGTCTACAATAGGAAGAGCATAAAGCTGCTTTAAGATTTTTAGACCCATTGGTGCTGCTTTACCTAACTGTTGTATAGCTAATTCATCCTTTTCTCTAAGAAGATTGATCTTTTTGGAAGTTTCAATCGCATCCTGTGAAACCTCGATAACTCCCTCCAAGAAGAACTCTAGCCAAGGAATCACCTCGCCTTTTTCATGGTAGTCATGGATTAGATCAAAATACAAAGAGCGATGCTTCTTGAAGAAAGCTGAAAGATACAAAACGGGTTTTTCAAGTACCCCTAATTTGTTGAGATAAAAGGTGATTAGAAGCCGACCAGTCCGACCATTACCATCCAGAAACGGATGAATTGTCTCAAATTGGGAATGAAGTAAACCCGTTTTAATTAAGGGAGTAAAGCTATCTTTGGAATATAAGAATTTTTCTAGATCATTGAGATTTCTATGCATCTCGGATATAGGAGGAGGTGTGTACTTAGCAGTAGCCAAACTTGCGCCACCAATCCAGTTCTGTGACTTTCTGAACTCACCCGGTGTATTTTTTTTGTCATCTGGTTCTGCAAGGAGAATACTATGTATTTCTCTAATTAAACGAAGTGACAGGGGTAAACTATTAAGTCTTTGTAACCCATAGTTCATTGCCTCGATGTAATGCACAATCTGGAGCACATCTTTAGGTAGACCATAGGTCAAGTTAGCTTCCGCTCGGATAGCATCAGACATTGTTGCTTGAGTTCCTTCAATTTGACTAGAAAAAGCTGCTTCCTTACGTACGTACATAAAAATGAAGAAATCGACGTCGGGAAGCAGCTGGGTAATTCCATCCAATTTAGCCAGATGGTGAGACGCCCAATAATGGAGTTCACTGAGTCTACTTTGGTTCATGTCTACCACTATCTGTCCCGGAAACGGTCCAGGAACAAAAGCCTTGTAGCCGGTAGGTTGCTTGACGAGTTTCCCTATCATTCTGCCTTTACAATTACCACTTGAATGTAAACAGAATACAATTTTCGTTTACATCTGTCAAGAGGATATAAAGGATAAAGGGGAAGTATCTACTCCGTCATCTTCACAATGTCTTGGGGAGTGCCGCCGACCCACATCTCAGTTGGATTGCCTTGATCATCGATCGCTACAAAAGTGTGCTGAACGACAATGTTGTACCGGTGTTTAAGTTCGGTGGCGGTGTCATAGGGGATCTGCAAGACGGCGACATGGTCTGGAATCAGGGACGGATTTTTCTCGATTTCTATATCCAGTGAAGCACAGCTGGAGCACCACGGTGCCCAGAAGTAGAGGATGACTTTTTTGCCCTCACTGCGGGCACGTGCCAGGGCAGCCTCCGAGTACTTGTAGTAGCGCGGAGCGATCTCTTGAACACCGTTGGCATCTGTCACGGGAGCCGGGTGGTCACAACTGGCTGAAACTGGCTGACAAAACGATGGATAGAAGTAAACACCGACAGTAGCGGCAATCAAAATTCCGGTAACGACAGCGACTAGCTTTTTCATCTGCAGCGCAATTGTACCGAAGGGAGGACATTCCTGCAAAACGAGTTGTCAACTCGTCTTACCCGAGAAGTACTGCCGCAGTCCGCGAGTTGCTAGCCAGCCAAGCAGAAAGATGTAAAGTGTCATCGGGATGAGGCTAAGCGCTTGGTTAAGCTGATCTTGTCCAGCAAACAGGCCGGCCCGGTACAAGTCGATTCGCAGCCAAGTGACGCTGTTGTACCCATGACCGATAAGCAGGCACATCGTAGCAAAGAGGTTCAGCGGCTCCTTGAGCTTCCACACCAGCCAGTAGGTGAAGGGCAGCCAGACAGCCAGGCAGACAAAGATGAAGAGCAGCGGGTGGAGCTGGAGGAGCGGGAAGATAGGAACTGCTTCACGGAAGACTTGATAGTTGCTAGACCAGTACTCGGGCGGCTGGCCCAGAACCGTGCCCACAACGTCGACGACAATCGGGAGGGCGAAGACGGTGAAGAGTGGGTTGGAGCGGGGCATTTTACCCCCTCGCCATCAAGTGCCAGTGGTGAGGATCGGAGTTTTGGATCTCGTGCCACATCTTTCTTGCAGTCTCGGTGTAGAAGCGGCTTTGCAGGGCCTGCTCACGGGAAGGCAGTAAGGCCTGGCCGAGTTTATTGCCCATTGCTTCTAACTCCTTGAGTTCTAGGTCCACATCCAGGTGGTCAGCATCCTTCACAATCTTGGCCTCTAAGCTCTCACGTTTCTCGTACTCCTCCCAAATAGGCAAGAACTCATCAAGCAGCAAAGTACCGCCCAGCGTATCACGAATAGCCATATCCTCATGGCGATCGGCGTACTGGCGGGAAACATAGTTGACGTCGACGCTACGACTCTCAGAGATGTCATGGACTAGCGCCATCTTCATGATCTTGGCTGTATCGGTGACGCCTTCATGTTTGGCGATCACTAAAGCGATCCAGACGACGCGTAGAGTGTGTTCAGTCAAGTTCTGGCAGTTGGGATTCAAAAATTGACTCCAAGTGCGGATGGCATACCGCAAGCTGCCAACTTCATACAAGAAGTCCAAGTGGCGGGCGAGAGTGGGTTGAGAAGGCTGTGCATCTTCAGGGTTTTGGGGAAATTGGGATTGATCAGTCATACAGATTCCTTTGTAAGGGTATTTTACCAGACTACGTCTTGACTAAAAAGCTGGCACGAGAAAGACGCGAGGCAAAGCTAGAGCAGCACTTCAAAGACTTTCATCCGGCTAGTTCGTCCGGAAAGCAGGAAGACCTCAGACCGTTTGACCCCGAAGTACTGGGCGAGTAGTTTCTCAGTGGCAATATTCGCCTTGTTGTTGTCTGCCGGGGCAGTCGTCGCTACGCGGAACCTCCGTGAGTTGACCGGGGTAACACGGTTAGCTTTGGCTTTGGGGGTGACATGGCAAGTAATACGCATGGGTCAGATCAATATTATAGTCGTGGAGGTGACGGGAACTGTAGGAAGGGAAAGTTCAACAAAAAACCACCTCTAGAAGGTGGTTTCCCTTGGCTTGACTGCAATGCAGTGGACCTAGTTTGCGAATAACACTATTTAACCAAATGTTTACGTTTTTTCAATAGCAGTTTCTTACAGGCTCTTGCATTTTTGTTGGTTCTTCTTTACCCTCCACCGAGGATACTTTGATGTCAAACGCTACAGAAGTTTTTCATCAGCTGAATGCCGAACTTCGTTCTCAAAATGGAGAACATCATCCCTTCGTTGACACTCTTTCTCTACAAATGCGTCTGGCAGATCAGGTGCAGTCGCTCCTTTCTGAATCTCAACAGTGCATTACGCTCCCGCCTGAACTCGAGGGTGACTACACGCTGACTAAACGGCCGCGGCCACCTAGCTCAACAGGCGAGGTCTTCTTTATCGAGCGAGCTGGGCAAACACCGCTGACAGTCAAACTTCTGGCCAAGCTCGGGCAAGACTGGCAGCTTCAAACCAATCATGATCCGGTCTATGCGTTTGAGCATCCAGAAGTAAGAGTGATGACAGCTCTGGGCGAGAGCCTAATGGGCAAGGTGGCGAATGCCAATGCAGCACACCCGCTTTACCACGGAATCTGTGGCGTGGAGCAGGTCTCTGCGGATGGCGTGGTGCTTCGGCAGTTTTCCCTTACCGATGTGTTAGCCGGCAAAATGGAGCCGGCAGTTATCATGCATCAGATGGATATGTCTCTGGCGGACATGCTGCTCGATATTCGCATGGCCAGGTCTCAGAATCGACAACCGACGGTCGGCGGCGAAAAGCTGAGTAGTTGGACCCAGCAAAGCTTTCAACACATCTTAAATGCCAGTGTACCTCTGCCTGAAGATTTGGCGGCGCAGATTGGCTCTCCAGAAGAAATTCAACGACTACTCTTGGAAAAGTCGATGGGATGGTTGATGAGTCGCGACCAAGAGCAGGCAGTTCAAAAAGATCAGATGCTGGTCGACGCAGTGCGCTTGTCCAAACGTACAATCCATGAGTACTTCTCCCGTTTTCTCAAGTTATCGGAAACTCAGGATCAGCTGATCCGGCGTGCGGTTCCCCAGATTGGACAGGGTGAGACAGCCCGATTAGTCCAAACCTTCAGCCCCGGAGACACGAAGTTCGCCAATGTCATGGTGGGTAAAAATGGCAGTCGTGAAGATATCGTGGGTTTGTTTGATCCTCAGTGGTTAGTGATTCGAGACGGAGCATTAGGGAATAGCGGACACATCTTTGCCCCCTGGCCGTTTGCGGACCTGATGCAGATTGCCGCCTATAACGCAGCTCAGCCTGCAGCATATGGCTTTCCGCAGCTTCAGCAAGTCACCTACGACGCTCTACGCCAATACTACGGAGAGCACTGGAGCGAGTGGCACGAGCTGTACTTGCGGATGCTCACGGCATATAAACTACTGGTCGAAGTGTCTGTGACGATCGACCCTTATCTCGATAAGAAGCGAAGCAAAGAGCCCATCCCACCCAGTATGCAGATGACGCTTCGCGAGTATCCCAAAAATGCTTACCACATAGCCAGACTTGGCTTCCATGTTTATGATGGAGGACAGAAAAAACGGTAAAGTATGGCAAAAAAACTCCCGACTAAAAAAACCGCCGAAAATGTTTTAAAAAAACTGTTTAGTGCCAGTGACCTCCAGATTATTACCAAAAAAACGCAGGTCGTCTTGATGGTGGGTATGCCCGGGAGTGGGAAGTCGACCATCAGTCAGTTGTTGTCTTCCGCCTATGGCTTCTGGCGTTTTTCCAGTGATCAAATCCGGATGGAAGAACTTTTTCCTGGTCAGGAGCATCGCGTGGCCAGCCAACACGATCAAGTAATGTTGGCCCGTCATCAGGTCTACCAAGAGCTGGCGCGGCGGGTAGCCGCTGCCGTCCAAAAGGGACAGCGGGTCGTCGTAGACAGCACCAACCTTGATGACAAGCGGGACATGATTATGCGCGCGCTTCTCGAGGTGACTCAGCCTGAGGCTATTGCCCTAGTTTGCGTCAAGACTCCGGAAGAGATTATGAAGGGTCGTTTCCAGTGGGAGGGCGAAGACGCAGCCCAGAAATGGCTTTCTGTCTACGACTACTGGCGAAACTACCTGGCTGAAGGGAAGGCCAGCTATCCCAAGCAAAAAGACTACCCAGGGACGCACATCTGTACCGTCAAACGCTATGACCTGGAAACATTTGACTGGATCACTGAGATTGGCGTGATTGTTTGGGACGTAGACAGGACACTCTATCCACCCAACGACAATATCTCGGCGGCTATTCAAGACGTGATCATGTCTGAGATGCAGAAAAAGTTTGGCTGGACTCTCCAAGAGGCTCAGGAAAAGTTCCACGAACAACACCAGAAAATCCGTTCAACTACCTTGACACTGGATCACTATGGCTTTGATGGGCGCGAGCTGATCGACCGGGCGTTTAATGAAATTAATCTGGAAGAGCACTTGCGACCGGATGCAAAGCTCAAGAAGCTTTTTCAAAGTTTGTCGCAGTTTCACCATGTGATTTTGACAAACGCGACCCTCAAAACCACCGAACGAAAGTTGAAAGCGCTCGGACTCCCGCTCAAAGTTTTCTCCGAGATCTATGCTACCTATGAGTTGCCAGTGATCAAGCCTGATCCGCACGTCTTCCAGCACGTCATCCGCCAGACCAACTTTGCTCCGCACCAGCACTTGATGGTCGGAGACGAGCTGCATACTGATATCACTCCGGCTAAAGCGGCGGGAATGCGGGCAGCGCGGATTGGCGAGCCCACACCAGTCGCTGACATTACCTTTGAAAATGTGTATCGTGTGGGAAGACTGTTTGGGGTAGAGATCAAGTAGAAAGGTAACTATGGCAAAAAAGGGTATCTTGATCAGCTTTGAGGGCGGAGAGGGTGGAGGCAAGACCACTCAAATCGTCCGGATTCGTGAACGATTGGCTCAAGCAGGCAGAGACGTGGTGGCTGTCCGAGAACCAGGTGGGACAGCAGTGGGCGAGCAGATTCGGGAAGTTGTTCTGTCAAGTAAAAACACCGGCATTTCATTCACCACAGAAGTATTACTCTTTCAAGCAGCTCGGGCGCAGATCTACCGGGAGATCGTGATCCCTAGCCTCAAAGCTGGCAAAGTAGTGCTGATGGATCGGACCCGCGACTCGTCTGTGGTCTACCAAGGAGTGGTCAGAAAGTTTGGCAAAGAGCTGATCGAGCAATTGAACAATATCTCTACTCAAAACACGTATCCGGATTTAACGTTTTTGCTGGATGTTCCTGTCGAAACAGGATTGGACCGTCGCGCCAAAAGCGGAGAGGTCAATCGTCTTGATATGGAAGCCAAGAACTTTCACGAGCAGGTCCGAGAAGCATATTTAGACCTCGCGCGGGAAGACAAAACGGGTCGTTGGGTAATTATTGACGCGCGTAAACCATTGGAAGTTGTGGAAGAAGAGATTTGGCAGAAAGTTGAAGAAGAACTATCCACAAAGTAAGTGAAATTTTCCAGAACTGGCGACTTGCCAAGCCTCTCAGAGTTGCATAGCAGGAGAGGAATTTAGTAAATTGTACTTACGGTTTGTCTTGTCCCTGGAATCGCCCATTGTAGTTCGCTGTTCCTTCGCATCGTTGGAAGGCCAGCTGACAGATTTTTTGGCCAGCGTGAAGGACCAGAGTGTTCGGGCTGAGGTTAGTGATTTCCAGAACTTGTTGATTACTGATGCCTGGTTGGATTAAACCAGCGGAGATATGGATCAGGAGTCCAAGTCTGGCAAAACGGCTACGACCTTCGAGCCAGCCACATAGATTATTTGGTAACGTAATTTTCTCGAGAGTAATTCCCAGGACAGTCTCCTGAGGGCAGAGAAGTAGCTTGTCCGTCACGATCTCTTCGGTCAGCTCCTTGTAATCGGTCGCTTCAAGCAGATCAACAGTAGTGTTGGTCTTTTTATAAATACGAAAAACATTGCCTAAGCGGAGGTCTATAGAAGCTTCACGAATTTGAGATGGATCTAGAGGGGGGTCTATCTGGATGTGCCCTTGGGCAATTTCCTGAGCAATAACGTCTTTGGTGAGTACTGGCATCGAGTCCTTATCACTAGATTTGTAAGACTACTCGATAGGTGATTATACCAGTCGTGTGGCGTCGGCTTACGGTTTTCTTACAAAATCCTGATTTGTCCCTTGTTTGTAAGAAATTATAGGCTTATACTAGCGTTCCTAGTGCACGTCGCTAGGTTTTTGTTTTCGGCAGCTTCCTGGCGAACGCGCATCCCCCGTAGAAACCCGCTTTTTTGAACTCACAAATAACTCTGAGGAGGGTCAACTCGAGTCAAAAAGCACAGGAGGACAAGTTATGAGCCAAGTCGATCGCGATTTAGGGCGTCGGATTCTGACGGAGTTACGCTCTGCGACTAACCAGCCACTTCGCCACGATGCCACGTCTCATCCCTTTTGGACTTCCCTCAATATTGAAAAACCCCCGGAAAAGATCGTGATCGCCACCAGCAGCTATCGGAAGATTGCGCTGTTTACGCTTCAATTTTTGGCTCTGAATAAGGAGGCGATGCCTCCTTTTTTTGAGGAGTATGGTAAAAACCCGCTCACTTTTCTGCGCACACTCAAGAAAGCCTTTCACAACGGCAACAATGAAAGTACTGGAGAGTACTACGTTGGTGAGCTGTTTGGCGTCCCGATCTATGCCCAGGCAACAGAAGGGGAAAAGCACGATGAACAGTTCAATCAACGCGACGAGGCCTATCACAAAGCAGTTTGGCTGGCAGCCCAAAACCAGGGCAAGGACAGTCGCAACACATGGTATGTGGGTGTTGATACGTTGGATACGATCTGGATTGATGATGGAACCCGACTGAAGCCATTGCCAAAGATGCCTAAACCGAGTGGTTGGCCAGACTTCCCCAAGGATTGGCAGGAGAATCAGACTGCGTATCACCGCTTTAAGAGAAAGGCGATTGCTGAGCGATTCCCTCAGGGCGGGACGCTTCAAGGAGTGACCGCGGGAGCGATCGTTGATGGGGCATTAGAGGAGCGCTCGATCGGAGCCGTCACCGTAGAGACTCAAATTGATCAGATGAAGCTCCTCAGTGTAATCAGTGAGTTCGACCCCAATGCTTCGGCATTTGGTGTACTCCAACTCTTGATCGATTGGGAAACTGAGGGTGGACTTGAGGACAGCGAGGTATTGGAAAAGTACTTTCCACACTTGTCACCGGAGCAGCAGCGTATCGCTGCTTTTTTCTTGTTAGCCCAGATTATGGGAGCGCCGGCCATGTTAATTTTGGAGTTGGTGGCATCGGCACACCCGGGAATGAAAGAGGAAGAAAAAGAGGAAGTTCTACAGGTGCTTCAGCTTCCACCGGCCTCTGCCGGCACGGCCTGATCAGGCAGCTGAGGGGATTATTCCCGCGCCATTCCCATCGTTGATTTTTAGAATAGCGAGCGAGTAGTATGGATTATGACCACTGATCAAAAACGAGTCCTCCTCAAACAGTTATTTCTCCAAAACGCATTTGTCAAAGACGCCGATAAGGGCTATGTGGTCGCCGAAAGCTTCAACTTGGCAATTGATCCGGATATTCTGGAGCTGGCATCACGCTGCTGGGCCGACATTTATCAGCATCGGAAAGACATCGAGGCGGTGGTAGGACTTCCTGATGCGGGGACGCGGCTGGCGCCACTTTTGGCCGAAAAGATCCATGCCCATGCAATCCTGCCGTCTAAACGCGTGCCGCATCCACCCGGGGCGTGGAAAGACGTCGTCAGTTATAGCAATACTTCCTTTACCACCAATAAAGATGAGGTCGTTAGTCACATTGGTTTTGTGCGATCGGGAATGAAGGTGCTACTGGTCGATGACGTAGTGGCACATGGTAACACCGCCGTGGCAGCAATTCAGGCGCTCCAACAGGCGAATGTGGACGTGGTAGGACTGGCTGTGTTGTTTGATAAAGCATGGCAAGATGGGATAAAGCGAATTGAGCAAGAAACCAAGGTAAAGGTTTCATCATTGATCTCTTTGGAGAAGATCACCCCAACGGGTGATCTTGTACTTCTATGAGTCGAAGAACGCCCAGCCCAACACATACCAAAGTTGCTATCTTGGATGCCGGCGCGCAGTACGGCAAAGTGATTGACCGCCGCGTCCGAGAGTTAGGTATCGAATCGGAACTCTTGCCATTTGATACGCCGTCGAGCCAACTGCAAAAGTATGCAGCGATCATTCTTTCTGGTGGCCCGGAAAGTGTCTACTCACCCAAAGCACCTGCCTTTGACAAAAAACTCTTTGAGTTGCGAATCCCGATCCTGGGTATCTGTTATGGCATGCAGCTGATGAACTTTGTCCAAGGGGGAACTGTCAGGCGCAAGGATCGTCGGGAAGACGGGGAGTGTGTGATTACTACCATGAAAGGGGCACGATTGTTTGAGGGATTGGAGAGTCATCAGGATGTGTTGATGTCTCACGGAGATACCGTTGATCAAGTCGCCGACGGCTTTACGATCACTGCCGACTCCGACGGCCTGATTGCTGCGATGGAGAATCCAGCCCGTAAGATGTACGCCGTGCAGTTCCATCCCGAAGTGGACCTGACCAAGAACGGGAAGAAGATCCTCGGTAACTTTTTGCTGAAAATTGTCGGGCTGAAACCCGACTTTACTGTCGGTGACCGGAAAGCCCAAGCTATTCACCTCATTCAGAAAACTGTCAAAGACGGCCAGGTCATAGTACTGGTCAGCGGGGGAGTGGACTCAGCAGTCTGCGCGGCATTGCTGCGGGAGGCGCTTAAACCAGAACAGATCATTGCCCTGCATATTGATCACGGCTTCATGCGTAAAAACGAAAGCGAGAAAGTGCTTCAGGCACTCCATGACATTGGTCTGGACGTCAAGTTGGTGGACGCAAGTGATCGCTTTGCCACCGCCACCACCACCGTGAATGGTGTTCAGACAAAGCCGCTAAATCAGATCACGGCTCCGGAAGAAAAACGGAAGATTATCGGCGACACTTTTGTCAAAGTCACAGAACAAGAGCTAGCCAAGCTGCACCTCAATTTGGATAAAGTTTTTTTAGTTCAGGGAACGCTGCGCCCTGACTTGATCGAAAGTGCCTCCACCTTGGCGAGCAAAAAAGCTGACACGATTAAGACCCACCACAACGATACACAGCTGATTCGTGAGCTACGGGCTCGCGGTAGGGTCATCGAGCCCCTCAGTGAGTACCACAAAGACGAAGTCCGCGAGCTCGGTAAACAGCTCGGCCTTCCTGAAGAGCTGGTCTGGAGACAGCCTTTCCCAGGGCCAGGATTAGCCATCCGGGTGCTGTGCGCGACCAAACCATATGTGACTGAAGAGTTTGACCACATCCAAAAGCAGCTATTAGCGTTTGCAGATGCTGAAACAGCGGTCAGCCTCTTGCCAGTCCGGACAGTGGGTGTTCAGGGAGACGGCAGAACCTACAGCTATCTGGCTGCGTTGAGCACAGAGAGTGAAGTGCCGGACTGGCCCAGACTCTTAGATATAGCTCGCCAGATTCCTAAGCACGTTCACCAAGTCAACAGAATCGTCTATGCCTTTGGCGGCAAGCTCACAGACGTTCCTACAACCATCACGCCCACAGTGCTCACTGCGGATGTGCTCGATCAACTGCGCGAAGCAGACGACATCGTCAACCAAGTCCTGCTTAAGTACAACCTCCTCAGGAGTCTCAGTCAGGTGCCAGTCGTGCTATTTCCGGTCAATTTCGGCGAAGAAGGCAAGCGAGGTATCGGCATTCGGACGTTCATCACCAATGACTTTATGACGGGAGTGCCGGCGCTACCCGGACGAGATATTCCGCTTGAAGCAGTTCAAGAGATGGTAGATGGCATTTTGCGCAACGATAAGAGAATTGCCCGAGTGGTTTACGATCTCACTTCAAAGCCACCGGGGACTACAGAGTGGGAGTGAGTAATTTTTGGATACGGCGGAGTAGCTGTTGTTGATTACCGAAGTCTAAATCACTTTCGGTTAACGGCACGATCACTGAAGTTGGATGATCAGCATGAAACTTGTCGACACTATGCTGAATTGCATTTTCCAGCATTTCTAAAAATTCTGGGTTGTACTTCTCGATTTCATACGCCCGACCACGGTGCTTGATGCGCTCTTGCAGCGCAGGGATGGAAAGTTGGAGATGCAGCACTAGATCTGGTGGCCGCACGTCGCGGCTGAGTTCCTGGTACAAGTCCGTGTAAAGTTGCCACTCATCCTCGGACAGTGACCCGCGTTGAAACGCCAAGTAGGAGTAGGCATATGACATCAACAGGCCGCTGTCGATGATAATATCCGACTTTTCGAGCAGCTGTTTCGTCTCTTTCAGCAACTGAGCTCTTTTGTAGAGAAACCATGTATTACTGGTAAACGTCCACCGCTGGCGATCTTCCAGAGCTAAAGGAAAAAAAGGATTCTCTTGGAAAAACTTATCCGCCGGTACTGGCAATAGAGGCAAGTGATCGCACAGGATATCCATCAAGGTACTTTTCCCAGCACCCACGTTACCAAGAAGAAGGACGCTTTGGTGGGTGTGTTTACTCATGAGAGGCAGTGTTTAGTTTTGGGTACTTTTGGCGGATGAAAGCAACTAGTTCATTAAGAGTACCATAGGTTACTCCAGCGTGGCGCAGTTGATCAATCCTATCCCTGTTGCGGGCGACAATCGGCACAAGGACCTCAACACGTCCGTTCAGGGCTTCTTTAATTGCGATAGCAGTTGAAGCATGATCATCTACCAAATAAAGTTGGTGATCCTCAGGAAGATACGGTAAGACTCTTTCTCTGAAAAATGCCAATTTGGCGTGTGACGGATCGGCGCTACTGGCTTGCGTATCAATTACCGGTGCTTTGGCTAGGTGGTGATGTTTTAAGCTGGCTGCAGTCAGACGGATGATGTCCTGAGGCCGGGCGGTCGGATAACCAGCGATCGCTGCGCCACCTTCACTAAAGGTCTGTTGCAGTTCCCGAGCTTGAGGGAACGGTAACATTGACGCATGGGCTTCAGCATCGAGTGAAACTTCTTGCCATAGAGCACCGAATGTGAGGCCCATTTCACTGGCAGCTTGCTGGTAGCGAGGTACCTGAAAGTAACGGCCACCGTGGGCCAATAGTTCGGTCAGGGTTACCGGTGCAAAGTCGGTTAAGACTGATAAAATTCTTTGATTAAGCCGTGCTCTCAGCCAAGGTTCTGAGTTCAACGAAGTGTCGTCAATATCAAACCAAGCCGAAATTCTATTGGGATTTTGGAGAGCGATCTCTATCGCTGCTTGAGTTGCTGCTTCGGCAGTGGGGAAGTAGTAACCTTCTAACTCTGCGTCGGGCAGTTCACGGATAATCTGAGATCTTGCTTCTCTGGTAAGTCTTTGGGCTCTTTCTGACATAACTTCACACTCCTTTAGACTTCTGCTAAAGCGGTAGTCCCCACACTGATATAAGTAGGAAGGTCTGAGAGGCTGAAACGGAATGGCCTACCTTCGCGCAAAGCCTCAACGGCCAGCTGTAAAGAACCATAGCCAGCAGCCACCAGATCCCGACGGGATTGTTCACTGATGACCGGATTGAGTAGGGCAAGCGTGGTAGTTTTGAAGGCAAAGACCAATGGGAACATCTCCAAAACCACTTCGTCGTTGGTTTTTCCAATATAAGTATCGATACCTTGCTGGGCGATGTCCGTGAATGGACCCTGTCCATTTTCCTGGCGAATAATCGAGCTGTTAATGGCGTCACCAACTGCCATGACTACATCGATAGCTGGTTCGCCGTAGGCAGATCGACTTTGGTCGATCATGACCACTTTGCCATTTGGGGTGCGATAAGTGTTTCTCCACCAGGCATCGCCGTGCAGAGGCCGCAGCCGTTCTTTACGGTCACGCGTCAGATGCTCAAACTCTTCCATTAAACTGCGGATTTGGCTCATCTGGCGAAGATTAGTCCAGCTTTTTTCTCGGAAGTTCTGGCTGTGTACTAGGCCGGAAAACAGCTCTCGGTCAGAGTGAATCCGCCACAGCGACTCGCTATAGAGTGCTCCGGCTTTTTGTTGGATATCTTCAGGGACTTCCTGGGTATGCAGCTGGGTCAGAATATCAACGACTTGTTGAGTAATCGGACCAAAGTGCTCAGTAACTTTGTCGTCATCCCATTTTTCTCGGAGCGTTGCCCGTAAGTCATTGAATACATTAAGTGCTCCGTCAGGAAGGTGTTCAGCGACCCTCAGTAGTTGGGTCACTTTAGAGATATCAAAAACATGTCCTGTCTCATCAATCATAAACAAGTGCAGGGGCTCCATGCTGCCGACGACACTGCGTTGAGACTCCATGTAGCCTTGTGTCTCGGTAGAAATGTCATTGGTCAAACCAAAACCGTTTCCGCTCGGCTGAGAAATGAAGACTCGCAGATGGCCATCTTCAGTCTCAATGTCCACAGCATGACCGGCCGAAAACTCGCCATCAGCGGTTTTGCCTTGAACTTCATAGTTGAGGACTTTGCCTTTGCCACGCGCTTGGGCAATAGACTCAATGATTTCCGGGTGATTAGAGAGAAGTTCAGCAATATTAGCCATAAGAGTATTGTTTATATCAAATTATTATAAGATAGTCTAGCCTTAAATCAGAGTAAAAAAGGATAGACAGAGCTTAGTCAGCCTGCTGTTCAGGTTGCTCGTAGAATGCCACTCGCTTTTGGAATACTTGCTCACCGACTTCCTTGGCGTAGGGATGGGTGAAGTAGAGGAAGCGACGGTTGCGAACCTGCTGTTCCATGAAGATATCGTTGTCCTCCTTGGAGAAGGCAGGCTTCATCCGATCAGCATCGAGCATTCCTAGCGTGTCTGCTTCCATGAGTAAGATTTCGTCTTCTGCCTTCAAGTCTTCAACCAGATCGTGAACTCGGACCAAGTGAGCGACCCGCTCTTGTTGAGCAGGAGTGAACTGGTCATTCAGTCTCTCTTTGAGGAGCTTGGCGATCATCTGGGCACCGCGTTCCATATGTAAGGGTTTCATTTTGTGGACAACGTCAATAGAACGACGCTCAGTTTCCGACAAATGATCAAACAGGCCTTTATATCCCCAGTCATGGGCATACGCCGCGGTGATTAAAACGAGAGGATCCAGATCCGGTGAATCAATATGCTCTAGCAGATTTTCCATCCAGTAGACTACTGCCTGGGTATGAAGCAGGTCAAATCGCTTGCGCCCTTTCTCCAAGTCGGGCAGAATGACCTCCTGGAGCACGCTTTCTACCTGGGTGGGGAAGGTGTATTTCATAGTTGAGACTATATCAGATTCAGCAATTCACGCATCAGTCTCAGATATCACCCTGTCTCTCCTCTAGAGAGCGACCTATAATTTTGGCGCTTGCAATTTCAAAAAAAGAATAGTTTAATACTCTTCACTAAACAGGAAGACAGTTGCGAAGGCACAAAAAGCTTTCGCTCCCAAGCCACGAATCTTTCCCTTAAGAGGGAAGAGGAAACCAAGTGAGCTGAAAGCTAGGTGCCTTTTTTATTAGTCGAATACCTGTACTCGAGAAAGGCCAACAATGACCTGGAGCAAAGAACAGCACCAAGAAGATCCGGAAAATAAGGGGGTGACCCCAGATGCACATCCTTTCTTCGAGTCGTCTTTGCTTACAGACTTAGCCGCTCTACCCCCCGGAGTTATTGAAATTCAAGACAAATATGGAGTGATTTATGAGGCTAGCTTTGTGGAGACCTCCGACGTGGCAGAGATTTCCGCCATCGTCCAACGTAACTTTGATGAGGCTCCCAGTTACCTGAACTTAACGACCGAAGCCAGAGAAAAATACAAAGCGGCCAATACCCCTGAAGGAATTTTAGAAACAAGTTCAGATCCTGATAACGTTGCAAGTCTGGTTGTTCGCGATAAAGATGGTCAAGTTGTGGGATACCGCGTTGTCCGCAAAGGCATCCTCCGAAATGACTGGCGAGGATTCTCTGCTGGTAGTGAAGTCGCGGAAGGCAAGCGCATGCATATTGCCAGAGGATTTGACGGGAGGGGATTAGGAACGGCACTGCTGCGCTTATCTGAAGAAATTGCCCGAGACAAAGGATACGAAGTCATGGTGGTCAATGCCAGCGGCGACTCTTATCACTTCTTCATACGCGCCGGATATGAGGTTATTGCACATGAAGATAATCCAATTTTGGCTGCAAAAGGCGTCAAGGCAAATAGAACCTATCTCGGCCGTCAACTTACAGAAGATAGTAGATAGCAGAAAGCACAGAGAACTTTTTTAAGTTCTCTTTTTGTATATGTCACTCTATACCAAGTCAGTCCAAGCCCCAGTTTCCCCTGATGATGGTATCCGAGTCTGCATTATGCGACGCCCGGGAGCAGACGTCGTCTGGGATATTTGGATGCCTCATCTTGCTCCTTCTCATGAAGTATTAACTGCTCGCCATCAGAATACGATGACAAAACCAGAGTTTAATGCTTGGTTTGAAGAACATGTCCTCAAGGGTGAACGAGAGTATCTTGATATCCTGATCGAAATGGCCAAAAAACATACAGTTACAATCCTTTGTTGGGAAGAAGACCCGCAAACGTGTCATCGAAAATTAGTAGCCGAAGAATGTCGCAAAATTGATCCGGAACTTGAAGTCGTTATCCGCTAAAAGGGAAGCTCTACATGACGGACGATCGAGAACAAACTAGATATACAGAAGCCGATGTTGTATTTGCGACACGGTCACCTTCAAAGGTAGAAGCCAACAGAAGAACGGCGGAAGAGATTGGTAAAAACATCAATAGACCTATCACTTTCTCTGTATCAGATCCAGAGAACTTTGAAGTAGAGAGTGACGGTGAAAGGGCTGATGAGGTAGCGTGGGCTAAAACAGAGTCCCTTAGGCAAAATCTTCTCTTTAATCCTGAAAAAAGAACACTGATTCTGGCATCCGATGTAGTGACAATCCTGGCTGAATCCCCTGAAGCTCTTGATGCAGGGAACGGGGAAGACCTGAAAAGGCTCCTCCGTCAGATAGATTTCAGTGATGACATAGACACCGATACACTCTGGAATAAGATTATTGACACTATTGACACTGAGAGAATCCGGATACTTGAGCGCTGTACCAACGGCGCTTTTTGCATCGAATGGCATATCGGCTTTGCCTTAAACTCCAGTGACCAAACTGTTGCGAATAGAGGTGCACTGGTCTTGCGAGCGACTTTCACTGCTCTTGACTCTCAAATAGTTACCCAAGCCTTTACCCTTTCCGATGAGCTTGAAGAGAAACGCCAGAGTGGAGAGCGACCAACCAAACAGGACCTCAATGGAGTGCCTGCTTTTGCGCTCGGTCCCCGTTTACCCTTTGTGAAGTTAATCCCCGAATACGCCGACTTAGATGAGTTAAAGGCATATAACCAAGGTTTCCCTGAAGAAGCCGCAGTTCTTACGCCTGAACAGTTCCTAAGCCTGGTCCGAGACTGTGCGCTCACGCCATATATGGCTTTGGAACTTTTGGCTGGTTCTGAAAGCAGCAGCCCGATTGAAGATCCACTGGAAAAGGACCTGGTCAAGTTCCAGATCCTGTAATCTAGCGAACATCATGATATAATCGCAACTGAATTTCTCTTACATATGTCAAATCAACATATCGAGCGCGGATTGCATGGACAAGATCTGGCTGGCAAGCTGGAGATGATGCGGAATCTCGGGCAGTATCAAATTGTTCTGATTGACCAGTTCACCATCGGGGTTATTGACCCAAATGATTTGATAGATGAAGAGCCTCGACTGATAGGTGCATTAGATATCCGTGTAACACGAGGACTCGACGATCTCTTTAGAGTTTTAGTTGGACCTGCGCTCTTTTTAGTGAGCAAGGATAGGTCATTCTTAAACTCCGCAGGAGAAGACTCCCAAAGTGGGGATTAATACTTTATCTGCTATGCCAGAACGAGCTACTAGACGCTACGATCTTAAACCGATGGGCACCCACTTGGCAGGACTCACTGATTCTGAAAAGGGTGGTTTTGCTCTAAGCATGAACTTAAAGAAAGATGGATCTTCACGAAAATTCATTGATTTCTTACGCATGCTCTATCAGTTGACCCAATTAAACTCTGTTCAAGATGACGAGTCCATTGAAATCCGAATTACTCCAGATAGTATTAGACGTATGCTTGACTCTCATGACTCGACAGAGCATGATGAAAATGAAAATGTCCAGCCTGACGTTCGCTAATAATTACCTTATTCAGAGGAATAATGTCTAAGTACTCAGTTGAAAACCTCCAAGTTACTCTTCAGGGAGAAAGTTTTGCTGTCATTGATCCAACTAACATAGTCCCTGATGATACTGGTACAGGTGAAAGAGAAATTTCTACGGCAATGTCTTTTGATCTTAGTAGTCCACGTTCTTTAGAAAGTTTCTTACGACTATTCCTTCCCACAATTGTGGCGGCTGGTGCTGATCTGAATCAGTATCTTCCTCCGGCCCAGCAGTCGGAGTCCCATGATTAAATCCCGCCTCGCTGCTCTCCAGTCTTTTTCCAGCGCTCA